>JAISUZ010000064.1 GCA_031271785.1 Fibrobacter sp.
TGCGCCCTAAAAAACACATCTTTTGACCTGCAAAAAATTTACATTTACTATGCCTTACTGCAACTTAACAAACGATTTTTTACATCTTAACAGGAATTGAAAATGAATTCTATTTCAACAAAGATCACCACGCTGTTCGGCGCAGCAGTATCAGCACTCTTTCTTGCCGCCTGCGGCGGCGACAGCGGGAATTCATCTTCATCGGAAACAGCTAAAGCTATTTGCATTGAAAATGCTTTTGAACGTAACAAAACAATCGTCACTATTTTAGACGAGTGCTCGGTAAATGTCAATGATATTTTAAACGCAAGCATCGATGGTATCAACTTGGGTTCTTGCAGCCGGAACGATGCGATCTCCAATTCCGATAAAACGATTTTGGAACTGACCGCCGAATGCGGAGAGATTGTTCCGATCAGTTCCAGTTCTGCAACCAACAAATCTTCCAGTTCCTCGGCACAG
The DNA here is from genome assembly GCA_031271785.1 of Fibrobacter sp. Taxonomy (GTDB): domain Bacteria; phylum Fibrobacterota; class Fibrobacteria; order Fibrobacterales; family Fibrobacteraceae; genus JAISUZ01. The sequence continues at coordinate 463 of JAISUZ010000064.1, forward strand.
GAATTTGAGTATTGTGTGTTTGAAGCAGATGAAATATGTTTGCAGGGAGCAGTAACCGAATGCCCTCAGGGCGGCGAGTTAAGCAATACTTGCCCTTACGAAGCCTCTTCATCCAGCGCTGTAAGCAAATCCAGCTCAAGCGCTGCGGGTAACTCAAGCTCAAGTGCATCGCTTAGCAGTAGCAGCAAAGCGGGTGATTATTTTACCGACCTGCGCGATGATCAGCAATACCGGATTGTAAAAATCGGTGATCAAACCTGGATGCGCGATAACTTGAACTATTCCAAAGATGAAACCGTCGGTTACTGTTACGGAGTGGATATCAAAGGGCCGAACCCTCACCGGGATTCTTCGACTTGCGATAACGGTTACGGAAGAAATTACCAGTGGAACGAAGCGATGAACAACAGCACTTCGGAGCAGGGCCTTTGCCCGGATGGTTGGCGTTTGCCTTCCGCTACAGAGTTAACGGCCATTATAGACCAGCCTAACTTCTTTATCTTGGCCGGGAACTACAATTTGAATGAATTTTATCCCCCGCTGGGTTGGAAAGAACGGGAAAATGAGGGATTATATTGGTCCAATACAAGCGAGTCGTTTAGATTATACATAAACGCAAATCCCGGATCATCGAATGCCGGAAACGGCGCCTCTGCCGATGACTATTTCTCGGTGCGCTGCGTTAAAGATTGATTTTTCTTAAGCTCCCGGGCATGAAATGCCCGGAGCCGGGTTCTCGTTATAAGGGCATGGTATCATGCTCTTTATTTTTGGTGAATCCTTCTTGTTAATTTATATGGGTTTTGTAAAAACACAACCAGACAGCGGTGCAGATTAACAAATATGAACTCAATAGATACATAAACCAAAAGAGAGGCATAGATTCTGAAACAAATTCAGAATCAGGGTAATGAGAATATGTGTATGAAAATGAAGTTCTCTATTTATGCATCAATACAGAACGCGTTTGTATATGCCGTAAAATAAGCATCACCGCAGACTTGAAAAGTCTTACATAATCGGGCATTTCTATTGATGCGGTAATAAGCATCACCGCACTTTTGGAAAGTTTTACCATGTCGGAACGTACTTAATTGATGCGGTAAAACAACGTCAATACGCTTGCGTTTTATTCATCTGCGCCGCCACTTGGTAGGACAAATTTTCAGGCCGGAAGCCGCTCCAATTTGTCCCGAAGCGTTGGAACCGTGCGAACATTGCGTGAGGCAGGCGGAGGGTGCGCGCTGGCGCGCAGTGCGCAGCACCGACCGGAGGGTAGCCCGGAGCCCCGCCGACCCGCGCTCCGCGCGGGGCACGCCCAATGTCTTATTCCGAATCGCCTATGTCCGAAGATCTTTTTATCTTTTCATTTATGAGTGAAAATCTGAAGAACCTGATTGTGATCGGCGATCGTGTTTTGCTGAAACCGGTGGCGGCTTCCAATAAAACCGGGAGCGGTCTTTATTTGCCGCCGAGCGTTAAAGAACAGGATAGCGTTCATACGGGGCTTGTGGTGAAGGCGGGGCCCGGTTATCCGGTGCCGCAGGCGGCCGAATCCGACCGGTTTTCCGAGCCGGCGGAGAATGTGAGTTATGTTCCTTTGCAGGTGCGCGAGGGCGATCAGGCGCTTTTTTTGCATAAAAATGCTTATGAAATCGAAGTAAACGGCGAGCGATTTGTGATTGTGAATCAGAATGCTATTTTGCTCGTATTTCGGGAAGATTTGTCCGACCTTGTTTTGTGAGGCTTTATGAGTGAAAGAAAAATGTGGCGCGCTCCGTTGTTTTTTCTTCTGATTACGGTTTTTGTTTTGCCCGCGCTGGCGTTTTGTTATGCGGGCTTTTTCACCATGAACTACGAGGTGGATTTTTTTGCCGCTCTCCTCACTTGTCTCGATCTCTTGAACGCGTTTTTCTTTTTGGTGATTCTTGCCGGGATTCTTTTGATGCTTTCCCGGTTCCGCCGTTATTACGAATCGAAATATGAGCCGCTTTCTCCGTGGCTCTTACGGCTGCTTGCGGTTTACAAAGTTTTGACTTTGCTGTTAATTCCTGTTACGGTTTGTTATTCTCTTTTGCCGCAAAGTAAGTTGGCCGCTTTTTTCTGGATTTTGTTTTATGCGTTTCTTCCGGTGACGGGCGTTTTGGCGGCCTGTATGATGATTTATTTGGGCTATGTAAAAAAATTACGCGCGGTGTTGTTTTTGGGAATCGTTTTCCTTTTCGTGAATTTGTTTGATTATAACGGGTTCAAGTTTTTTGAAAACCTGATGCTGGACGAAATGAGTTTGGTTTCGGGAGAGGGATCCGATGTTCATATTTTCGGATTGAGCGAACTGGATTATGAAATGCTTGATATGAATACCAAAGAATGGATTGAAGAAGGGCTTGAGATTTCCGGTTTGCTGATGATGGTTTCGGCGGCGGCGTTCGTTATCGTGCGGATCGTTTCGCTCTCGCTGTTTTTCTCCGCTTTCTTTTTCATTGTCCCGAAGCCGCCGTTTTCCCTCCCACCGTCGCCTTCTTCTGAAGCCCAATGAATCGTTTCTTTGATTCTGTTTTGCTGGTGCAGCTCGGTTCTCCGCGGGAAGCGGCTCCGGCGGCGGTTGAAGACTATTTGCTTTCTTTTTTGGGAGACCCGCACACGCTCGGGAACCCGCCGCCGTTTTGGAACGCACTCCTCAAGCACGGGATTGCGCCCCGGCGTTCCAAAGCTTCGGCAAAAAAATATGCGGCGATGGTGCAGGCGTTCGAGGGCTCCGGGATGCCGCTCGATTTTTATACGCGGCGGTTTGCCGAAGGAGTCGCGCGGGAATGTAAAGCGGAATTTCCGGTTTTTTACGCCTATCAGCACGGCTGCTCTCCTTCGATTCAAGACGCGTTTACGGAAATCGCAAGCCGGAATTTAAAGAGCCTTCTCGTGGTTCCTTTGTATCCGCAGTACTCGGGGGCGACATCCGGCGCGGTGATGGCGCAAGTACAAAAAGTCGCGACGGCTTTTCCGGAAATCAAAGTGAGTTTTGAACCGTCTTTCGGTTCCAGACATTATTGGGCGGTTCATATTGGGCGGAAAATCAAAGAACAATGGAATGAACCCACGCATATTGTGGTTTCGTGGCACGGCGTTCAAAAGAAAAGAATTTTGCAAGGCGATCCGTATCAAAAAGAATGCGAACAAAGTTTCGCTCTGATCAAAGACGTTTTAGGTACGACAGTTCCCATGATTCAGTCTTACCAAAGTCGGTTCGGGTTTGTAAAATGGCTTTCGCCTTCGACCCGGAAGGTACTTCGCGGTTTAGGGAAACAAAAAGCGAGAGTCCTGGTGGTTTGCCCGGCGTTCACGGCGGATAATTTGGAAACGCTTTATGAAGCGGATGTGGAACTGCGGGAAGTATTCGAACGTTCCGGCGGACTTGATTTTAAGCGGGTACCGTGCCTCAATGACGATGTGACCTGGGTTCGTGATTTTTCTTCGGCGCTCTTGAGGAAAGTATGAACCGCGTTTTTCTTTTCCTGATTTTTGGAGCGGTAATTCTTTTTGCCGAAACCGAAAAGCCGTTCCAGCGATTCACCGCGCTCCCGATTCTCGGGTATTCCGAGGAAACGAAAATTCAGTTCGGCGGCATGCTGCTTCTCTTTTTTCGTCCGCCGGCGGAAAACGTTCCGGCATCGTCGCTTGATTTCGCGGTTTACGGCTCGCAGAACCGTCAGTGGCAAGTATTGTTTTCGCCCGATCTTTATTTGCTTTCCGGGCGCATTCATGCCGACATTGAATTTCTGTACTGGAACTGGGTCGCGCATTTTTTCGGTATCGGCAATTCGCCTTCGTGGAGTGATTACTCCACTTACGACATGATTCGCTATTCGCTCGAAATCCCGGTAGAGACGGATCTCGGGATTCCGCCGGCGCTTCGTTTTTTACGTTACGGATTGATTCTCCACTCGGAAAAGAACACAACCACATTCCGCTCCGGGCACGAAGAACTCCGCCCGGAAAGGCAAAGCGGACTTCGTTTGGGAGCGGGCTATCAGATGATTTTAGACACCCGCAATCATTTGCTTTTTCCGGAAAAAGGTTTTTACGCGTATTGGAAACAGGTTTTTTACGGCGGGAAATACCGGTTTTACAGACAAACTCTCGATCTTCGCGCTTACGCGCCGCTGTTTTGGGACATTACCCTCGCCCTCGGATTTTTGTGGGAACGAAGCACGGACAACGCGCCATTCGACATGCTCGCGTTCCCGGACGGCATCAAGCGTTTTCGCGGCATTGAACGCGGCTTTTTCCGGGACAGCCAACAGGAAATCCTGCAAGCGGAATTGCGCAAACATTTGTTTTGGAGAATCTCGGGCACCATATTTTATGAAGCCGCGCGAGTCGGACCTTATTTCAGCGCCATGAACCGCAACGACTTGCATCACAGTGTCGGTATCGGCGGCCGGCTCGCATTAAACCGAAGCCAAAAGCTGAATGCCCGCGGCGATATTTCCTGGATTGACGGAAAGCATCTCGGACTTTCGGTTTATATCCGGGAAGCGTTTTAGAGGAACCCCTAGAATTTTTGACAGACAGGAAGGGGGAAAGCCCCCTCGCTTCAGCCGGAGTTTTACCCGCCGCCTTATTCGGCTTCTTTCAGTCGCCGGGCGGCGGGCTCCGTCTTCCGCTACCCCCTTGAAGGCAATAACCTATTTAATAAACACTTATCGCATTTATTTAATTGCCATGGTATGTAAAACTTTCCAATAGTGCGATGCTGCTTAATCACTTTGTTTGTGTTTCGCTCTCTGCCGGGAGTCTTCCACCTCGCCGTTCACTGCGTTCCGCTTCGGTGTACGTTCAGTTCGCGTTTTTTATTGGTGCGAGTGTCATCGCGAACGCCTAACTTTCATACCCGAGGAACTCGGTAACATTTTACATTTTCAAGGCGTTTGTATATGCCTTTTCTTCGCGTGAGGGATCGTGACCCGCAGGGCGGAGACTCGAAAGGAGGACTCCGGTAAAATTCCGCGAGGCTCCGTTGCACTTGGCGAAAAGCCTTAGTGCAATAGAGCCCGGCCCGCGCTTCGCGCGGGACACGCCATGGACCTTTCCAAGAATGCGTTGTTATCACCGGTTCCCGCGTTTTTATTTATTTTGTTTTTATGCGAAAACTTATTTTACTTTTCATCGTTCTTTTTCTTTCGGCGTGCGCCTGCGGAAAAGGCGATCGCGATTCGGTTTCGGGCGAATTTGCCGGCGGCGCAATCAGGACAAAAGCGCACGGTTCAATTCAAGCGGCGGATTATGCGATGGATGCATCGGTTGCTTCGGAGAGGATTTACAGCAGAGTTTACAGTCCGGCGGAATCGGATGCCGTGAATCAAGCGGAGCCGGCGCGCCTGGTAAATTACCGGGGTTCTGCACGGCTGGAAAGTCCGGAGCCCGAAACGGTGATTGACACGGTGGTTCAAAGAGCGGCGGCGGCGGGCGGCATGATTCGTTCGCGGAGAACCGGTTTCGTTTCTTTACTGATTCCGGTTACCATATTCAAGCCGTTTTTTGAGTCCGTACTTTCTCTCGGGCGGGTGGTGGATAAACGTATTTCAGCGCGTGATATCACAGAGGCGTTTGCCGATAATGCCGCAGCGCTCCGGATTGCGGAAAGTACTCTCGCGCGGTTACAGGAACTTCTTGCGGCGGCTACTGCGGAAATGGAAAAGCTCGCGCTGCTCAAGGAAATTCAAAGAATCAGCGAAGAAATCGAGCAACGAAAGTTACAGGAAAAAGATTTGCTGAGTCAGGCGAATTTTTCAACGATTGATCTGTCGGTGCAAAATACGCCGTTACCTGAGCCGGTCCGATTTAATTTTAACGCTTTCGGGTGGTTTGCTTCTCTCGCCTCAAGCCACTGCGGCGCTTTGGATTCGACTCAAAAAGTAATTTCAATGGATACGCCGCTGCATTTTGTGAAAGTTGAAGAAAACCGGTGTGCGGCTTCGGCGCGGAATTCGGAGTTTTTTGCCTTTGAGAGAGAAAATAATCCGCAAGGTTCGGTCGATTTTTGGACAAGCGCCCTGATCGAATTCTTTAAAACAACGTATCAAACGGAGCTTAAAAAAGAAGACGCTTATACTTTTATCCGGTTACAGAGTTACGATGCGGATCCGAAAGTGATTTACATTGCCGTTTTAAATCAGTCGGATCAGAAAACGCTGAAAATCGCCTGCGCGTTTTTCCCGAATGCGGATGCGGAAAAGGCCGATGCGAAAGCGATTCTTGATGTACTCGGGAGGGTTCCATGAAATATTTATCCGTTTTATTCCTGATATTTGCTCACGCGCTTTTTGCCGAAGGCGCGCCGGTGACGGAGCAGCAATTTTCTTTCCGGATTAAAACCGGAAATACGGACAGCGTTTTTCAAAAAATAATCCGAGAGGTGGAAGCCGGCGGCGGTTATTTTACAAATTATGATAAAAATTCTCTTTCCCTTAGAATTCCGGTTGCCGCCTTGCCGGCGTTTCAAACTTTTTTAGGGAGCCTCGCCGAGATCGAAGAAAAAGGGTTTGAAAGCTATAACCGCAATGCGGAAATAGAGCGGCTGAATATACAGATTGCCTCCGCACAAAAATTACTGGACTCTTATTTTCAATTGGTGCAAAAAGCTTCGTTCGGGGAATTGCAATCGGCGGAACGTGAAATGGTGACTTTGAATGCGCGAATCGACGGTTTCCGCGGCAGGCTTCAGGCGATTCAAAAGCGGGCGCAGCTTGCCTTGGTTCGTATTGATGCGGCTTACCGCCCGCCGGTGCGCCCCGCGGTGAATTACTATTCGCCGTTCCCCTGGATTCAGGCGACGGATTTAAGATCGCTCACGGAAAGTTTTTTGCAGGAAGAAAACAGATGAGGTTACCGATGAAAGGGATTCGATTTTTTGGACTTTTACTCACCGCTTTAATTCTCGCCTCTTGCGCTTCTTTTCGGGCCGTACCTCCGGAAAACTTTGCGGCATACAAAGAAAGCAAAGAAGACGGCACAGTGAAATTCAAAGCGATCAGCCCGGACGGCGTTCTTTACCGCGTTTCGGAATACGAGCAGGAATCGGAAGCCTCCGCGGAATTTTGGGGTGAAGCGTTACTTCTTAAAATGAAAAACAGTAATTACAAACAGGAAGAAACGCTTACGCTCACTATCGGCAACCAACCGGCGGCCGCTTACCTTTTTTCCCTTGCGAGCAGCACAGGCACCGATTTTTACCTGATCGCCGCCGTGCAAAGCAAAGGAAAAGTTTTTGTGGTAGAAGCCGCCGGAGAAGAAGAAAAATTCAACGCCCGCAAAACCGAAATTTTGGAAGCGATCGGGAAAATTGAGTTTTAGGAGATCAGCACGGCTCTTAGCTATTCAGGTATTGTTGCAATACATCTACAAGTTTACCAATGTGAATACCATCCACAAAAGAATGATGAACTTGAATTGAAAAGGGTAACATTACTTTTTTATCTCTTTCAAAACACTTTCCCCAATTAAAAATCGGCGTCGCGTTATCTTTTTTACCGGAATTCGTGTGTGAAATATGGGTATATGAAACCCAAGGAAACGGAGAAAATTGAAATACATCGTTTCCTAACGGACCGGTGAAATAGGTTTCCTGGTTTTCGGCTGTTTTTTTGGCGGTAGTCATATAATCATCAATGTTATCTTTCATTTCAACATTTACCACTTTAAATAGTTCCGTTTCCGGATTAAGATATGTAAAAGCAGTGTTAATTCTATCAAATAAAACAACTTGATCATCTAAAAAACGGTATCGGAATTCTTCAATCTCATTTGCAGATTTGGCTGCGGTATGAATTAACGCGAGTGTAAACGAATAACCGTTGGTTCTTACTTTCTCAAGAAAACGGGTAATGTCTAATTCGATAGTAACACAATAAGACGGTTCAATATAATTTCTGAAAATTTGACAGTGCGTGGCACGTTTCCATGACTGCATTTCAATTACATGATATGGATTCATAAATTTTCCCTGGAGAGTTTGTTTCGGCAAAATTATTGGCGGGAGTTATGGGTATTTGCGGAAAATAATAGTAATATCACATTTCATGCCGGAAATGCGTGAGGCAGGCGGAGGGTGCGCATTTATGCGCAGTGCGCAGCACCGACCGGAGGGTAGCCCGGAGAACAGCCGACCCGGCGCGGCTTTCACGCCGGAGGAACATGAGGCGCCGGGGCACGCCATGATCATTCTTCGGTTTTTTTCTTGCTTCGGAGGGCGCTGAAGATGAGGTAGGCGACAAAGAGAACGCAGAGGCCGAGCAGTGCGACGGAGAGTTCGCCACTGTATTTTTCGATGAGGTCTTTTTGCCCGTGAGCGAAGTAACCGACAATGGCGAGAATGATATTCCAGAGAGTGGCGCCGATGGTGGTGAAGACGAGGAACGGGAGCATTTTCATTTCGGCAAGCCCGGCGGGAATTGAAATGAGTTGCCGGATTCCGGGAATGAGCCGCCCCACAAGCGTGGAGATCGAGCCGTTCTTTAAGAAAAATTGTTCCGCTTGTTTTACTTTGTCTTCACTCAGCAGACAGAGACGCCCGAGACGGCTTTCGGCAAACCGGTAAATAATCGGACGGCCTAAGTATTTCGCGAGGTAGTAATTGATGAGGGCGCCTATAATCGCGCCGACGGTAGCGAACAATACAACGAAGATGATGTTCAATCCGGATTCTGGTTGCAGCGCTTTGTAAGCGGCCGGCGGTACCACGAGTTCCGAGGGGAAAGGGATGAACGAACTTTCCACCGCCATGAGCAGCGTGATGGTTCCGTAATTCAAGTGATCGTTATACCAGTTGATGACGGAGGTATAGACGGATCCGTCCGAAGCGGCGGCAAATGAAAATCCGAAAAGGAGGACGGGAAGAAGATACTTAATCATTTTATTTTTCCTTTTTCTCTTGAACGATGGCGTCGATGACGGCGGCGATCGTCAGGTTGAAAATGTCGCGTACGGAACTTTCGGCATCCGTAAAATGAACCGGTTTTTTGAGCCCCATCTGGATCGGACCTATAGATTCGCCGACACCCATTTCGAGAAGCATTTTACAGGCGGAATTGGCCGAACTGAGGCACGGGAAAATAAGCGTATTCACATTCTTGCCGGCGAGTGTGTTGAACGGGTATTTTTTGTCGCGCAGGTCGCGGTTAAGCGCGAAGTTGATTTGCATTTCACCGTCCACTACATAGTCGGGGTAATCGCGGTGGAGAATTTCGACCGCTTCGCTCACGAGGTTTGCGCTTCCGTTTTCCTGATCGGAGCCGAAGTTTGCGTAAGAGACCATCGCCATCACCGGGTCGTGCGCAAAGAAACGCACCGCATCGTGGGTGAGTTTGGTGATGTCCACGAGCGTTTCGCGGTCCGGGTCGCGGTTCACAAGCGTGTCGGCAAGGAAAATGGTGCCTTTCGCGGTGCTTAAAATATGGAGCGCGCCGAAGTGGTCGTATTCTTTCCGGATGCCGATAATTTTCTTTGCGAGTTGAATGGTTTCCGCGTATTTGGAATAACCGCCGGTAATGAGCGCGTCGGCGAGGCCTGTTTTGACCATCATCATGCCGAAATGGTTCGGTTCAAACATGTCTTCGCGCGCTTCTTCCAGCGTGATACCGTTTCTTCCGTTTTCGGCGGTGTAAATTTCGGCAAAATACTGGCGCCGTTCAAATTGTTCGGGGCTCCGGCTGTTGATGATTTCAATGCCGGCGAGGGAGACCGAATTGGCTTTGGCGGTTTCCAGAATACGGTCGGAGTTCCCGAGAAGAATCGGGATGCACACGCCTTCGTTGCGCCCTTGTACCGCCGCTTTAATCATGTTGATGTAAGTCCCTTCGGCAAATACCACGCGTTTGGGGTTGCTGCGGGCGGTGTCGGCAAATTCGCGGATGAGTTTATTATCATAACCCATCATGTCACGGAGCTTGTCGTAATAAACGTTCCAGTCGGGAACCGGCTTTTTGGCAACTCCGCTTTCCATAGCCGCTTTGGCAACCGCCATGGAGACTTCCGTAAGGAGGCGCGGGTCGAGGGGTTTCGGGATCAGGTAATCTTTTCCGAAAGAAAAGCGCGCCGAGTTATAGGCGATGTTTACAATGTCCGGGACCGGTTCGTGGGCAAGCCTTGCGATCGCTTTAACCGCAGCGAGTTTCATTTCTTCGTTGATACATGTAGCCCGTACGTCCAGCGCGCCGCGGAAAATATAGGGGAAGCCGATTACGTTGTTCACCTGGTTCGGATAATCGGAACGCCCGGTAGCAAAAATCAAATCGTCGCGGGATGCCATCGCTTCTTCGTAAGAGATTTCCGGCGTGGGGTTTGCGAGGGCAAATACGATGGGGTTCCCCGCCATGCTGCGCACCATATCGCGCGATAGAATATTCCCTTTGGAAAGTCCCAGGAAAATATCGGCGCCCCGGAGCGCATCTTCGAGCGTATTCAGGTCGGTGCGGTCGATGGCGAAGTAAGCTTTGGCCGGGGTTAAATCTTTGCGCCCTTTGTGAATTACGCCTTTGCTGTCCACCATAATCACATTTTCTTTTTTAAGTCCGAGCTCAATGTAAAGATGCGTGCAGGCGTTTGCCGCCGCACCGGCGCCGTTTACTACAATCTTCACATTCTCAATTTTTTTTCCGGCAACTTCGATCGCGTTTAAAATTCCGGCGGCCGAAATAATGGCGGTACCGTGCTGATCGTCGTGCATCACCGGAATATCCAACTCCGATTTCAGAGTAGTTTCAATTTCAAAGCACTCCGGCGCTTTAATATCTTCGAGATTGATACCGCCGAAAGTCGGGGCAATGCCTTTCACAATTTCGATAAATTTCTTCGGATCTTTTTCATTTACTTCAATGTCAAAAACATCAATTCCCGCATAAATTTTAAACAGGAGCGCTTTTCCTTCCATCACCGGTTTTCCGGCAATGGCGCCGATATCACCGAGGCCGAGCACCGCCGTTCCGTTGGAAATCACCGCGACCAGGTTTCCTTTAGTGGTGTATTCGTAAGCGAGGGAAGGATCTTTTTCAATTTCAAGGCAAGGTTCGGCAACACCGGGCGTGTAAGCGAGTGCGAGATCGGTTTGAGTGCTGTGCGGTTTAGTGGGGACAACTTCAATTTTTCCGGGTTTTCCGTGAGAATGGTAGTCAAGCGCTTTTTCTTTAGATGGCTTTTCCATGAGACTATCCTTTTTTTTCTGCCCCGAGAATCACAAGTTCCCAAGTGCAGGAAGAGGTTGGGTTTTCTTTTTTGAGTGCGGCTTCGAGTTCAAGTAAACGAGTCTTGGTGAGCGGCGTTTTTTGAGGCACTCCGGTCACTCCCATTAAGGAAAGCGACTTCAAAAAATGCCGCGGAGAATCAAAATGCTGCGTATAAAATGCCGTGGCGGAGTCGAGGATTTTAAAACCCGCTTTTTCCGTTAAACGGCATAAATCATTTTCGGAACAAGGGTTGGTGCCCGTAATGAGCGGCGCGCCCATGACTTTTTCATAAGCGCGGGCGAGTTCTCTCGCGGTTTCTTTCCCGAAAGTACCTAAGAAAATTTTTCCTTGCGGATTCAGGGCTTCGTATGTTTTTTTCAAAAACGCTTTCAGGTTCGAAAACCATTGAATGGTCGCGCTCGAATAAATCAGATCGTACATGCCCGGAAAATCCGTGGTTTCCGCATCGCCTTGAAACAGGGAATAATTCATTTGAGGAAAAAAAGTACGGAACTTTTCCTGTGTCTTTTGAAGCATCTGTCCGGAAATATCCAGAAGATCAAGCCGTTCCGGAAAAAGAGACGCGAGCTGCAGACTTAAAAACCCTGTGCCGCAGCCGATTTCAAAAATAGAGGGGAGCGTGTCCGGCAGAAACGGTATCGAAAGTTCAAATAAACCGTCTGCAAGTTCTTCCTGAGCTTCGGCAACCTGATCATAAGTTTCGGAATGTTTTCCGAATTGTTTTGCCACATTTTCGTTCACGGTGGGAAATATAGAATACAATGAAACGGCGGCGCGTTTTCGGAGAAAAAGAAAGGCCGTTATTTGTTTCCGGTAATATTCAAGAATGTTGCCGTTTCCGAAAAAACGCAGATTCCGGTTCCCGAATGGCGAGCGCCGAATCATCCATTCTCAAAGTTAAAAACCGCTTACTATTCCGCCGATTGAGTAATCGTAAAGCCGGTACCGCAATTACCGGCTTGTATGCCTATGTCAATACGTCGCTCTTTACCGGATTCGTTTGGAATTACCGAAACAAGGATAGATTGTACGCCGATTTTGGTAAGCTCAAACCAATCGCACTCCGCTTTCATGATACCGTCCCATTCGCAATAGTGATCGGCGCAATAACCGGAATCGGAACCGAAATACATTTTACAGTTTTCTTCCTGAAAAGAGAAATCATTCAGCCACCAAGAACTGCCGTTTGTTAAAATACGGCCTTGTCCGCCTTGAACATCGAATTGCAATTTTTCTTTCGATAATTCGGGTGCCTCACAGCGGCCGAGAGGTTCGGATTGTACCGAATGCCCCGTATAGTGTTCCTCACAGCCAAGAAAAATCAAAAGCAGAAACAGAAAAGCATATTTCATGCCGAACCTCATTTATAGATGTTAGGTACCACTTTTACTTTATACTGAAAATTATAATCTTCTCCGGATTTAGTATTGGATGCAAAATCCGGAGCTTGGTTTGAATTGAAGGCACCGATTGCAAAAAAGCCGTTGCGGGAACTTCCCCATCCCCAGTTATTGTGTACATAATCCGAGACGGTGATGTTTTCGGTTAATTTCCCGTTGGATTTAACGGTGGTTTTCATTTCTCTTCTTAACAAACCGTCCATTATCCACGAATGCCCGGCGCTGTAAGTCGTATCCGTTTTTGTGGTATAAGAGGTGTAATAAGTAATACCGAAAAATTTCTTTTCTTTCTTAATTATTTTCGTATTCGTGTTCATAAAAGAGAACCCCTCCGCCAACAGCGGGCGTTTTTTAAGTAAAGAAGCGATAACAGTATTTTTATCGAAGTCTTTCAAATCTTCGGATTTATAACCCTGTTTTTTTAAAAAGTTCACCGCTTCGCTTGTGGCGGCACCGCTTTCCTCGCAACTGTAATTCATTTTTACGCCTGTTCCGATTTTCTGAAATAAGGCGGCGATTTGGCTTTTGACCGTTGTGGGAGCTTGATTAATGTTGAAACTGATTGTGCCGAGATAAGAATTCGGGTTTGAAACGCTTCGGTATTTGTTCATTTCGATCCAATTAAAAGAATCGTTATCAATTTTTGCCGGGTATTTCCAATAAGCCATAATTTGTGCTACTGAGGTGGCGACACAACCTGCCCAATATTTGTTATTACCGGTTTTGTTACTGCATGTTCCGCCGACATTATTATTGTAAGGCGCTCCTTGCCCCCATTCCACAGGCAATAAGGGGCCAATATGGTTTAGTATTTTATAGTCGATACTTGTGATTTCAAAAGAAATAACCGGTACCGATGATTTTACCTGCTCTTCATTCCCTGTTTTTTCCAAAATTCCATCTAATAACGAATCTTTTTGTTCCTCTGCTTCCACAATCGAATAAAGCATATAGTTTTCCAAACCTTCCAAAGCGATTGCGAGACCGGGATTATCAATCGTATCCTTTAACGAACCGTTGTCAAAAAAACCTAAAATGGGTTGATCTACGCGCGTATCGGCAGAAATGATCGCAAAACCGAGTTCATCTTCGAAATTTACCACATAAGCGAGCGTATCCGGAATCTCAATATCCGGATCTTCGCCGGATTTCAAAGCAATAGTCTTAAAATTTTCGGAAACCAGCGGCAAAATAGAACCGACTTTTCTTCCGTTTCCCGATTTCAGTCCGGTATCTTCATCTAAAATCCCGATCACATTATCAATCAATTTTACGATCTCTGTACCGCTTACCCGGTTATTGGGCTCCCGCATTTTATAAAGAACATTCATTTCTTCTTTAGTGAGTGTATTTGCCGCTTCATTCGTTGTTTTGAAATCGTTTACGAATATGTTATTCGATGTGTTTTCGCTTGAGCAGGACATTAGAAAAGCCACAGCTAAAATAATGCCGGTGATTTTTTCAATTTTCATGAGCTGCCTCCTATGTGAATTTCCGGTAATTGGAATTATACTATTTTTCGAACTAAAATGCAATCTAAAGGTGTCTTTTTTACCATCTCACAAACAAAGCGCGGCCGCTGCATTTTTTGTTTCCCTGTATTTTTCTAATTTTCCTTTTATGGCGCGCAGTCGAAAAACAATTTCACCGGACCCTTTCGGAAAACCGCTCTTAAAGAAACTCTCTCCGGAAGAAAGCAGACCCGGAATCCTCAAAGAATTTATTGCGCCGACCCGTGCGGAGTTTAAACTCGAAAGCGCGTACGCACCCGCCGGCGATCAGCCGGCTTCCATTCAAAAAATCTCGGAAGCGTTCGCCCGCGGCGAACCTTTTCAGGCGCTTCTCGGCGTTACGGGTTCGGGAAAAACTTTCACGATGGCGAACGTGATTCAAAACGTCGGCAAACCCACGCTTATTTTAACGCACAACAAAACGCTCGCCGCCCAGCTTTATCAGGAGTTCAAGGCGTTTTTCCCGCATAATGCCGTAGAATATTTTGTGAGTTATTACGATTACTATCAGCCGGAAGCCTACATCGTCCACTCCGACACGTTCATTGAAAAAGACGCTTCCATCAATGATGAAATCGATAAACTCCGCTTGCGCGCCACCGCAAACCTGCTCACGCGCCGGGATACCATCATTATCGCTTCGGTCAGCTGTATTTACGGTTTGGGGAGCCCGCGGGAATATTTCGATTTAATGCTCCGCGTTCACCGGGGCGACACGATCGACCGTGACGATATATTGCGGCAGCTTGTGCAGATACAATATGAACGGAACGATTTCGCGTTAGACCGCGGCACCTTCCGTGTCCGCGGCGATGTTATTGAAATTTACCCGAGCTACGACGATACCGGGCTTCGCATTGAACTTTGGGGCGATACGGTAGAACGCCTCTCTCGCTTTCATTTGATCACCGGAGAAATACAGGAAGAACTCGAAGACTTGCATGTCGCTCCGGCAAAACATTTTGTCACGCAGGAAAACTCAAGGCTCCGTATTGTACAGGATTTGCAGGCGGAACTCACGGAACGCCTGGAAGTTCTGGAAAAAGACGGTAAGGTGCTTGAGGCGGCTCGCCTCGCGAGCCGCACGCGTTACGATATGGAGATGATCCGCGAAACAGGAATTTGTGCGGGCATTGAAAATTATTCCCGCATTATTGAAATGCGCGAACCCGGCACGCGGCCGTTTACGCTCATCGACTATTTCGGCTCCGATTGGCTCTTGATGGTGGACGAATCGCATGTAAGTATTCCGCAGGTGGGCGGCATGTTCGAAGGCGACCGCTCGCGGAAAACGACTCTTGTGGAATACGGATTCCGCCTCCCGTGCGCGCTCGATAACCGCCCCATGAATTTTGAAGAATTCGAATATATGTATCCGCCGTCGGTATTATTCGTATCGGCGACCCTCGGCGATTACGAACTCAGGAAAACCGATGGTGAAGTCGTAGAACAAATCAACCGCCCCACAGGACTTCTCGATCCGCAGGTGGAAATTTTTCCGGTCAAAGGGCAAATGGATGTGCTGATCCGGAGAATCACCCTGGCGGTAGAAAACGGCGACCGCGTTCTCGTGACCACGCTTACTAAAAAAATGTCGCAGGATTTAACGGATTTTTTACAGTCCATGGGAATCCGGGCGCGTTACCTTCACAGCGAAATTAAAACCATGGAAAGGCACGAACTCATCCGCGGCTTGCGTCTCGGCGAATTTG
This sequence comes from Fibrobacter sp., assembly GCA_031271785.1. Taxonomy (GTDB): domain Bacteria; phylum Fibrobacterota; class Fibrobacteria; order Fibrobacterales; family Fibrobacteraceae; genus JAISUZ01. The sequence continues at coordinate 16,326 of JAISUZ010000064.1, forward strand.
ATGTTTTGGTGGGGATCAACCTCCTGCGCGAAGGGCTCGACCTGCCGGAAGTTTCTCTCGTGGCGATTCTTGATGCGGATAAAGAAGGCTTTTTGCGCAATTACCGCAGCTTGATACAAACTATGGGCCGTGCGAGCCGAAACTTAAACGGAACCGTGCTTCTCTTTGCCGACGCGGAAACGCAGAGCATTCAAAAAGCGGTGCAGGAAACGCGGCGGCGGCGGCTCGTTCAGGAAGAATTCAACCGGGAACACGGCGTCACGCCGAAATCAGTCTCCCGGCGCCTGGAAACCGGGCTTGAAATTCAAGACCCGCTGGCCGAACTCTGGAAAAAAGACAAAGGAACGGCGCTGCCCGAAACGCCGGAAGAAGAAACGCTCTCCGTAGAAGAAATGGAAGCGAAAATGCAGGAAGCGGCCGTCCGGCTTGACTTTGAAGAAGCCGCGCGCTGGCGGGATAAAATTATCTCCTCCGCCAAGGAAAATAAGGAGTAAAG
>JAISUZ010000077.1 GCA_031271785.1 Fibrobacter sp.
AAATCGGTACTTTCGGCGGGTTTCTTTCCCGTTTTTGCCGGAGCTCCCGAAAAAAGTATTCCTGCGGTTTTTTCGGCGGCCGGAAAACGCTTTTTCTCCAACCTGCCGTTTTCCTCCAAAAAAGCATGGTTTCGGTGCCATAATTTAAAACTCTTTCTATTTTTGCACCGGCTTTTTACGAGGTGAATTCCTATGAGCGCTCTCAACGCAGGCATCTTTACTTCGTCCCTGGATTTCCTGGTGAACTGGGGGCGGAAAAATTCGTTGTGGCCTTTCCCTTACGGGACTGCTTGCTGCGCGATTGAATTTATGAGTACCGAAACTTCACGTTACGATTTGTCCCGGATCGGTTCGGAATATGTTCGTTTTACCCCGCGCCAGTCCGATGTGCTTTTGGTGGCCGGCACGATTACTTATAAACAGGCTCCGATTTTGAAACGTATTTACGAGCAGATGGCTGAACCGCGCTGGGTGATTTCCATGGGCGCCTGTGCCTGTTCCGGCGGTTTTTACGATTGTTACTGCACCGTTCCGGGCATTGACCATATTATTCCGGTAGATATTTACATTGGCGGCTGCCCTCCGCGCCCGGAGGCTTTCTTTGACGCGATGTTTGATTTACAGGCGAAAGTTCAAGACGAGTCTTATATGCAGGCGCGTACCGAACGCTTGAAAGACCAGTGGGAGCAATTGAAAACGGCTTCCAGGGAATGCCGTGAAGATTTGGTGGAAACCGTCCGCGAAAAATCGGCGGAGATCGGCGGGATGATTCTCGAAAAGAAACGCAAGCTGGTTTCGGAAGTGACCTCTATTTGGAAGGAGCCCTGAGCATGAGCCATGATGAAACGGTGAAAGTGCCTGTGACGGCGACGCCCGAGCTGCGTAGTGCGGCCGAAGAAAAATTATGGGTGGAACTTGCGGCTCGTTTCCGTGCAAAACGGGATGCGGCCGACCGCTGGGGCTTGATGGCGGAAGTGAAGCCCGAAAAGTTCCGCGATGCGGTGCTTTATTTGAAGAATACTCCGGAATGGAGCGTGGATATGCTCCTCGATGTGGTGGGCGCGGATTACCTTGGGTTTAAGGATTACGAGGGTCCGCGCTTTGCCGTGATTTACACGTTTAAGAGCGTTTATAATCCGGCGCTTCGGGTGCGTTTAAAACTCCGCGTGGCGGAAAACGGCAGCGTGCCGACCCTTTCCGATATTTATGAAATTGCAAACTGGCAGGAGCGAGAAGTGTTCGATCAATACGGCATTAAGTTTGACGGACATCCGGACCTCCGCCGCCTGCTGAACCACTGTGAATTTGAAGGGCATCCGCTCCGGAAAGATTACCCGGCGCACCGCCGCCAGTGGCTTTCCGCAAACGATTTTCTGTTACCTGAACTGGAAGCGCGTCTGGAATCGAAGGGTTACCGGATTCTGGAGCGTTCCGAAGAAGTTCTCCCTTCTCCTGAAGATTACATTACCGGGAGCTGCCAATGATTGTACTGGACCCTAACGGCGAAAGAATGAGACTCATGCCCTTGAATATCGGCCCTTCTCACGGTGCGACTCACGGTGCTTTACGTTATATGACAGCGATTGACGGCGAGACGATTGTCGCGCTGACTTCGGAAATCGGTTACCTGCACCGCGGGTTTGAAAAAATGGCGGAACAAGGTACCTGGCAGCAAGTGATTCCGTACACCGACCGCTTGAATTACTGCTCGGCAATGATGAACAATATCGCGTATTGCCGCGCGGTGGAGGGTATGCTCGGCGTTGAACTCCCGGAACGCGCGAAAGTACTCCGCGTGATTATCAACGAACTGTCCCGCATTGCCGATCACTTTATTTGCGTGGCGGCAGCCGCTCAGGATTTGGGTTCGACGACCGGTTTCTTTTACCTCTTTGACAGCCGCGAAGAAACCATGGTGATTTGGGAAAAGCTTACCGGCGCCCGCCTCACGAATAGTTTTGCGCGGATCGGCGGGCTCTACCGCGATACTTACACGGGTTTTGAAGAAGACGTTCTGAACGTTTGCAAAACGGTGGAACGCAATTTGCGCGATATTCACGCGTGCTTTGACCGGAACCGTATTTTCCTCGACCGTACCACCGGTGTTGGGAAAATTTCGGCGGCGCAGGCGATTTCGTGGGGTTGGACGGGGCCTTGCCTCCGTGCGGCCGGTGTTGCAAGCGACCTCCGCAAAGACGAACCTTACTTTGATTATGAAACGTACGACTGGGACGTGGTGACGGGAACGCAGGGCGATGTTTTCGACCGCCTGATGGTGCGCCTCGCCGAAGCGGAAGAGTCGCTTAAGATTGTGCGCCAGGCGCTGAAGCGTTTGAAACCCGGAGCAATCAGCGTGAATGACCCGCGGATTCGCGTGCCTGCTCACAATAAAGTTTATCAGGATATGGAATCGCTGATCGGGCGGTTCAAAACGGTTTCCGAAGGCATTCGCGTGCCTGCCGGAGAATATTTCAGCAGTTCCGAATGCGCGAACGGCGAGCTCGGTTTTACGCTGATTTCCGATGGAACCGGAAAACCGTGGCGCGTGAAAGTGCGCCCGCCTTGCTTTACTCAGTTTGCGGCGTTCGGGGATTTGGTGGAAGGCTCCATGCTTGCCGACTCGGTGGCGACCCTTTCGAGCCTTAACATTATTGCAGGAGAATTGGATCGATGAGCGCTGAGAAAAATCTCCATATTATCGCCAATAACCGCCTCCGTTTTACCGAAGGTCCGAAGCCTTATGCGGGTGATCTTCCGGCTCCGGCGGAACAGGTCGGGCATTTGCATGAATCACAGAAACAACCGTCTTGGAATGAACTCGCGCCGCTTCTTGAGAACGAACAGGTGAAACTTCGCGTGGCGGATTTGCTTTCCCGTTATCCGGACCCTCAGGGCGCGCTCCTGGAAGTGCTTTGGATTGCGCAGGAAGTGATTGGCTGGGTACCGCGCGAGGCGATTCGCTGGGCGGCTTCGGTTTGCAGCTGTTCTCCGGCGCATGCGCTCGGGGTGGCCACATTTTACACCATGTATAAACACGCGCCGACCGGAAGATTTTTATTGCAGTTCTGCCGGAATATGTGTTGTTCTATTCGCGGGGCTTCCGATATTATTCGTTACGCGGAAAACGCTCTCGGGATTAAAACCAACGGTACCACGCCAGACGGACTTTTCACGCTGATTCAGGTAGAGTGCCTCGGCGCTTGCGGCAACGGTCCCGTGATGCTTGTGAACGATGACTTTGCCACCGATGTGGAATCGGGCGAACTGACTTTGAAAAAGGGCGCGGCTCTCACTCCGGACCGGGTCGATAGAATTATTGCCTGGTGCCGTGACCGCGCTTCTCAAATGAAAGAGGAACCGGTGCGCGATGCGCTCGGCGGTAAACTTAGCGGGCATTTGGGTCACCCGGGTGCGCCCGGCGCTTCGGCGCGCGCGCAGGTATTGGATTATGCGCCTCCTCCTCCGGTGCTTGGAGTTTCCGCTCAGGCTTCTGCCGACGGCGTGACCCTCACCTGGAAAGCGGCTCCGGAAATTACGGCGCTTGCGGTGGAACGCTTGGAAGATTCCTCCTGGAAACAGATCGGAACTCTTTCGCCGAAAGACAAAGAATTTAAAGACGCTTCGGGTAAAGCCGGTATGGATTACCGTATGACGGCAAGTAGCGGCGACCGGGCGGCAAAACCCTCGGCTGCGGTGAAAGCAACGGAAAAGGCAGGCTGATCATGGCAGATACGGTGAAAGTTTGTACGGGAAATTTCGGGAAACGCGCGCAGAGTATTCACACTTACCGCAAACTCGGCGGCTATTCGACGGTGTCGTCGAAACTCTTTGATCTTTCTCAGTTTGAAGTGATTGATGCGGTGATGCGTTCCGGACTTCGCGGGCGCGGCGGCGCGGGGTTCCCTACCGGAATGAAGTGGAGTTTTGTACCGCGGAATACCGGAAAGCCGGTGTATATTGTGGTGAATGCCGATGAAGGCGAACCGGGCACATTTAAAGATCACTTTCTGATGAAAGAAGATCCGCATCGCTTGATTGAAGGTTTGATTATTGCGGCTTGGGCGCTTGGGGCGCGCAGCGCGTACATTTATGTGCGCGGCGAATTTCTCCCCTGTATCGAAACGCTGAACAAGGCGATTTCCGAAGCTTACGGTGAAAAGCTTTTGGGCGAAAATATCGGCGGCACGCGTTTCAGTTTTGATATTTTCGTGCATCGCGGCGCCGGCGCTTACATTTGCGGTGAAGAAACCGCTCTTATCAATTCGCTCGAAGGCAGTAAAGGGCAGCCGCGCTTGAAACCCCCGTTTCCGGCGGTGAGCGGAGCGTGGGCAAGTCCAACCTGTGTGAATAACGTGGAAACCATTATGGCTCTCCCGTGGATTTTTGAAAATTCTCCGGAAGCATACGCGGCTCTCGGCACTCCGAAAGCGGGCGGCACCAAAGTGTTCTGTGTTTCCGGCGATGTGAAAAAACCGGGTGTTTACGAAGCCCGCCTCGGGATTCCGATGATGGAAATGCTCGAATCTTCCGAGTTTGCCGGCGGGATTGACGGTGATTTGAAAGGCGTGATTCCGGGCGGTTCCTCTACTCCGGTACTTTTGCCCGAAGAAGCGGCAAAGGCGACTTTGGATTATGAAGGCCTTGCGGCTCTCAAAACGATGTTCGGTTCGGGAGCGATTACGCCGTTTAACACTACGCGCGATGTGGTTCAGATTTTAAATACCCTCGGGAATTTTTATTCTCACGAGTCTTGCGGGCAATGTACTCCCTGCCGTGAAGGCGTGGGTTATGCCAAGCGGGTTTTAAATGCAATCGTGAACGGAAACGGCCGCGACGGCGATTTGGAACTTTTGTTAAGCCTTGCCGATCAATACAACGGTACTACGATTTGCCCGCTTGCTCCCGCGCTCGGAATGCCGGTGACGGCGTTTATCACCAAGTACCGCCGTGATTTCGAAGAATACATTGCCAAAAATCCTCAGCGGTCAAGTCCGCGTTTGAACTCTAACATTCGTCCCGGAGCGTTCTGGTAATATGAGTAATTATTATAACATGCCGGCGTTGCCGACGGAAAAAAGCCCGAAAGTTCCCATTACCGTGGATGACAGGGAAGTGATGGTTCCGGGCGATACCAATTTGCTTGAAGCCCTTCAAACGGTGGGGATCGAAACGCCTCATATCTGTTATCATCCTTATCTTCCTGTGTCCGGAAACTGCCGCCAGTGTATGGTGGAAGTGGATAACCCTCGCGGCATGGGGCTTGCGATTGCGTGTTACACGCCGGTGCGCCCCGGCATGAAAGTCGCGACTCCCGTTACAAGCCCGCGCGTGAAAAACGCACGGAAAGCGGTTTCCGAATTTATGCTTGTGAATCACCCGCTGGATTGTCCGATTTGCGATAAGGCGGGCGAGTGTTCCCTGCAGGAAAATTACATCACCTCCGGGCAGAACGAATCCCGTTTGAGCGGCGCTGCGGGCAAGCAGTATCACGGCACTCCGGAAAATGAATTTAAGGATACCAAAGGTCAGGTGCGCGGCGGAAAACGCCTGAATATCGGACCGCGCGTGATTCTTGACGAAGAACGCTGCGTGCAGTGCGACCGCTGCGTGCGTTTTATGCGCCACGTGGCTCACGACGAACAGCTTCAGCTCGTATCGCGCGGCGATCATACCACTATTGCGACTTTCCCCGGTGAAAAACTGGATCATCCTTACGATCTTTGCGTGACCGATGTGTGCCCGGTAGGGGCGCTGACCGGAAAGCATTTCCGTTTTGAACAGAGAGTTTGGATGCTTTCCCGCACGCCGAGTATTTCCATGGACGATTCCTTGGGCGCGAATATTTGGATTGATCACAACAACGGTTTTGTGTGGCGCTTGATGCCGCGCTGCAATCCGGAAGTAAACCGTAGCTGGCTTTCAAACGATAGTCGCCTCGCTTATTTGCAGTTCCGTGAAAACCGCCTGCTGAATACAGACAAAGGAATTTCCGAAAGCGCTTCTGCGGTATCGAAAATGCTTTCCTCTTCTGCCGGAAAAATCGCGGCGGTTCTCGGCGGGAGCTGTACGCTCGAAGATGCTTTTGCCGTTAAAGAACTGCAAAATGCTTTCCCGAACCGTGTGGAAGTTTTCGTAGGCTCTTTGGATACCGCAGGAACCCCTGACGGTATTGCGAAAAGCGGCGACCCGGTGGCGAACCGGAAAGGTTTCGCGCTTCTCGGTTTTGAAATATCTGCCGAAGAATTATGCAAACGCGCCGGCGAGTTTGAAACGCTCGTGACCGTTCATGCGGATTTGTGGGGTGCAAACGCCTCTCTCGCGGCAGCACTTTCGGCGATCCCGAATCGTATAGCGCTTTCCGCATTTGAGAATGCGACGACCCAGGCTTCGACAGTGCGCCTCGGTGTAAACCATTGGAGCGAAGTTTCGGGCACGATGGTGAACTGCAACGGATTTTTACAAAAACTGAATGCGGCGCCGGTTTCTCCTTCCGAAAATTTGATGCCCGCGTTCCGGGTGCTCGGAATACTTTCCGGTAAACCGGTTTCAAGCGCCTCCGAAGCGTTTCTTAAACTGCGCGAACAAGTTCCTGTTTTTGCCGAATTCACTCATGAATCCGTTCGGAGTGCCGGCGTGAAATTGAATGGAGTTTCTGTATGATGGAAATCCTTACTTCCAGGCATTGGCTCGAATGGGCGATTACGATTGCCAAATTCGCTTTTGCTTTTGTCCCGATCGGCTTTATCCTTTTGCTCATTCCGCTCGAACGGCGCGGCGCGGGTTTTATTCAAGACCGTCAGGGGCCGAACCGTTCCTATTTTAAGCTCCCTTACTTTGGACGCATTCGTTTGTTCGGATGGGTGCAGAATGCTTGCGACGGCTTAAAACTCTTTTTCAAAGAAGTGTATGCACCGAATCATGTGCACCGGATTTTGTTTGCGCTTGCGCCGGCGATTCCGTTTGCGATTGTGCTGATTTCCCCTTGCGTGATTCCGTGGTTTGCGCCGATGGTTTTCACATTCGGCGATGCGGTGATCCGGATTCCCGGGCAGACGGTCGATTCCGAAGTGGGCGTGCTTTTGCTGTTCGGTTTATCTTCTCTTTCGGCTTACGGTGCGGTTCTTGCCGGCTGGGCTTCGAACTCGAAGTTTTCGCTTCTCGGCGGGCTCCGCACAAGTGCGATGACCATCAGTTACGAGGTGTGTCTCGGACTTTCTCTGATGGGGATGCTTCTTCTTGCAGGGAGTTTCCGGATTGATGAAATTATCGCGTGGCAGGATGCTCACGTTTGGGGAATTGTCGCTCAGCCGGTCGCGTTCTTCTGCTTTTTGATTGCCATGATTGCCGAAACCGGCCGCGCTCCTTTTGACGTGGCGGAAGGCGAACCCGAACTTGTGGCGGGTTTCCATACGGAATACGGCGCGATGCAATTCGGTTTGTTCTACATGGGTGAATACAGCCATATCGGTATCAACAGTATTTTGGTGGCGTGCCTTTTCCTCGGCGGCTACTCGGTACCGTTTGTGGAAATGTCCACAATTCAAGCCAATGTGGGGATTTCGCTCGGCGTTCTTTGCGGTTTGATAGTGCTTGCGCTGCTTGCGTTCCTGCACATGATTTACCGTTACTCCCGCTGGTATAAAACCAGTTCCGCTTCGAATAAAGAGGTGATTCTCCGCGAATATTCCCTTTACAAATTGCTCGCCTGGGCGGCAGTGCCTGTGGTTTTGGTGCTTGGAATTTTATCCGCGCTCTTTTTTCATCCGGAATACACCATCATTAACGGCGAAATGGTTTACGGCGCGGGCGTGGCGTTCGGGACCGCTTTGATTCAGCTCCTCACGCTTCTTGTGAAAGCTTGTTTCTTCTGCTGGGTTTGGATTTGGGTACGTTGGACGCTCCCGCGTTTCCGTTATGATCATGTGATGCATCTCGGCTGGAAAGTGATTTTGAACATCGCCCTGATTAACCTGGTGGTGACCGCCGTGATTGCCAAACTTGTGTTAGGAGGCAACTAATGGTTCGTCAAATCAAACAGAAGCCGATGAATTGGATTGAACGCCTTTATATTTTCGAAGCGTTCCGCGGGCTTTTTACCACCATGAAGCATTATCTTCGCGGGTTCTTCCGTTACGAAACGCTACCGACGGTGCCTTATCCGGAAATGAAACCGGAGATTCTCCCGACTTACCGCGCGAAACACCGCTTAATGCTCCGCCCCGACGGCACTCCGCGCTGTGTGGCGTGTTTTATGTGCGCTGCCGCTTGCCCCGCGAACTGTATTTACATTGAAGCCGATTCTTCTCTTGACGGGCGCATTGAAAAGAAACCTTCGCGTTTTGAAATCGATCATTTGGTGTGCGTGTTCTGCGGGCTTTGCGTAGAGGCATGCCCGGTTGATGCGATTCGCATGGATACTTGCGATACGAGTTATGTGCACCGCACCCGTGAAGATTTTATTGCGAATCTGGAAACTTTAACACAGTGGAACCCGAACGACTATTCTCAAAACGATGTTTTGAGCCAGGCGGCTCCGGGGGGCATCAAGAATCAGCAGGCTCTGGAAAGCTGGAAGTTGAGGGTTTACTAATGTTACCGATGATTTATTTTGTGTTGCTCGGGCTGATTGCCGCCGGGAGCGCCGTGTGCGTGTTCCTCTCCAAAAACCCTTTATACGGCGCGCTTTCCCTTGTGGTCACCATGGTTTCTCTCGCAGGCATTTACGGACTGCTCGCAAGCCCCTTTGTGGGCGTGGTGCAGGTGATGGTTTACGCCGGCGCGATCATGATGCTTCTCACGTTTGTAATCATGATACTGAATGCGGCGAGAGATGTGGTTACGCCGCGGTTTGACCGGGTTTCGATTTTTGTACTGCCCGCGATTCTCGTGCTTGCCGGGCTCCTCGCCTTTGTGCTGATTTCGACTCCGCTTCAGTTTCATGCCGAGGCGGTGCGGGGTTCCGTGGCGCTTACTTCGGCCACACTTTTTGACATGAGCAAGGAAGGGCCGGGTTACTTTATCCTGTTTGAAGCGATCGGGCTTTTGCTCCTTTCGGCGATGGCGACGGCTGTGCTTCTCGCGAAAAAACGTTTAGGAACACCGGAAAGGGAAACCGTTTCGAAGGAGGTTCACTAATGGAATTACAAGCCGTTTACATTCAGTTTTTGGCGTTATTCATTTTTGCCGTCGGGATTGCGGTGGTGCTCACGCGGCGCAATGTGTTTTTTGTGCTGATGGGAGTGGAACTTGCGCTGAATGCGGTGAATTTAAGCCTGATCGGTTTTTCCAAAACGCTCCCGGCGGCCATGAGCATTACAGGGCAAGTGGTGCCGCTCTTTACGATTGCCGTGGCGGCGGCGGAAGCCTGCGTGGGTTTTGCGATTTTGATTCTGATTTACACGAATCAGGAAAGCGTGGATGTGGACAATTACTCAAACATGAAGGGATAACAAGTGAATACGATACCTCTTTGGTTTATACCGCTTTTTCCTCTTTTCGGGGCGATTGTTTTAGGAGTGATTTCTCTCGTTTCCTCCTCTTCCGAAGAAGGAGCTCCGGAAGGGATTACGGGTACGCTCGCGGTGCTGTTTCCGTTCCTCAGTTTTATTTCGACGGCGGTATTTGCGTGGAATATGCCGGCGGAAGGTTTTCGGGAAACGCTCGGTTCCTGGATAGATACCGGATGGTTCAGCATTAATTTCGGGTTCCTTTTCGACGGACTTTCCCGAACCATGCTTTTGTTTGTCACCGGCATCGGTTCTTTGATTACGCTTTACTCCGTAGGTTACATGCACAGGGACCGCGGCTTTGTCCGTTTCTTCTCTTACATTAATTTGTTCCTGTTCAGCATGATTGTGCTTGTACTTTCCGATTCTCTGCCGTTTACGTTCCTCGGTTGGGAAGGGGTGGGGCTTTGCTCTTACCTGTTGATCGGGTTTTGGAATGCCGATCAAAAAAATGTGGCGGCAGCCAATAAAGCTTTTATCGTGAACCGCGTGGGCGATCTCGGGTTTTTACTCGGCATGCTTGTACTGGTTTCTATCGGCGGTTCCGCGCTTCTCAGTTATCCGGAATTACTCAGCCTGTTTGCCGGCGCGGATCTTTCCGCGATGGTAAGAGAAAACATTCAATGGTTCTCTTTGGCCGGTTTCCTGATTTTCTTCGGCTGTACCGGTAAGAGCGCGCAGATTCCGCTCCTCACCTGGCTCCCGGATGCGATGGCTGGCCCTACGCCGGTTTCCGCTTTGATTCATGCCGCTACGATGGTGACTTCGGGCGTGTATTTGCTCGCTCGCCTTTCGGGGATGTTTGCCGTTCTTCCCGATGTGCTTTTCGTGATTGCACTTGTGGGGCTTGCAACGGCTTTCTGGGCGGCGGTGGCCGGACTTTTCCAAAACGATATTAAGAAACTCCTCGCTTACTCCACTATTTCACAGCTCGGTTTTATGTTTATGGCGGTTGGCGTGGCGGCGTTTGATGTGGCGATTTTCCACGTGTTTACTCACGCGTTTTTCAAAGCGGCTCTCTTCCTTGGGGCGGGCGCTGTGATTCACTCGCTTTCCGGCGAACAGGATATGCGGCGTATGGGCGGGCTTCTTAAAAAACTGCCGCTCACCGCTCTCGTTTTAATTTTCGGCTGGCTTGCGATTATCGGGTTCCCGGGTTTTGCGGGTTTCTGGTCGAAAGATTTGATTCTTGAAAGGTTATATGCCTCCGCTCCGGTAACGGGCCCTGTTTTCTATGGCGTTGCCCTCTTAACGGCGATCATTACCGCCGTTTATATGACGCGCTTTGTGATCCTTACGCTGTTTGGAAAATACCGCGGCTCTGCCGAAACCGAAGCGCACATTCACGAATCTCCCGCGAGCATGATGATTCCGATGCTGATTTTGACGGTCGGCTCCGCTTTTGCCGGGTTCCTTTGGGCGGGCTTGATTCCGGGCGCCGATCTCTTTAAGAATTGGCTCGCTCCGGTGGTGGGTGCGGCGCAAGCGATGGCTCTCGAAGGCATGCACGGCCCCCATCTCTCTCCGTGGATCTTTGCGCTTCTCGGTACGCTCGCAGCATTCCTCGGGATTTTTGCGGCTTGGAAACTCTTTATGCGTCCGGTTCCGCAAACCAAAGAAGATACCGTTCCCCGCGGCTTCGGCGGCGATTGGACGTTCTTCTTCGATAAGCTGCATTATTACTGCGTTCTCGTTCCGGTGCGTGTACTCGCCTGGATTTGCGATAAAGCCGTTAACCCGTTCGTAATGCTGATTCAATGGTTTATCGGCGGTATTGCCGAAATTTTAGGCGAAGGCGTTCGCTCCATTCAAGCGCGGAAAATTCGCGTTCAGGTAGGGCTCAGTTTTGCGGGAATTATTTTGGTTCTCGCTCTCGCCGTTTTTTGTGGAGGAATTTAAATGTTGCTTCATTTTTTGACTCTCGCTCCTTTTATTGCCGCGCTGCTGATGGTGGCGGCTTCCGGTAGAGATTCCAAATCGGCGTTTCGCCTCGCGGTGGTGTTCGGTTCTATTTTCGCGGCGGCGAGCATCGGGCTTTTGCTTCGCGGAGCTTCCATCACCGAGCCGATGGAATGGTTTTTTGTGCCGGGCGCAAATATTACCGTTTATTATGCGCTCGCCTCTCACGGTTTCAGTATGTGGCTCGTGTTTGTCTCTTGTCTGGTTTCGCTTGCGGCTCTCGTGGCCGGGCGGGATTCTTTTGAGGGGAATTACCGGAATTTTGCCATCGGTGTTTTTGCGCTTCTCGGGGCGATGAACGGTATGTTCCTTGCGGCCGATGCGGTGCTCTTTTTCTTCTTCTTTGAAGCGATGGTTTTCCCGGCGGCAATGCTCATTGCTTCTTACGGCGGCGCGGAAAGGAAAAAAGCGGCCATTCGGTTTGCGATTTATACGCTCGTGGGTTCGGCTCCGCTCTTGATGGGGCTTTGGTACCTGATGACGCTTGCGGAAAGTTCCGCTCCGTTTGAATTGATTACGATCATGCTTTCGCTCCCGGAAAGTACGCGGAATCTTTTGCTTGTTTGCTTTGCGCTCGCGTTTCTCGTGAAATCTCCGATTTTCCCGTTCCACGGCTGGCAAGCGAAAACTTATGCGGAAGCGCCGGCTCCCGTTTCGGCGATTTTGACCGGCGCCATGTCCAAGGCCGGGATTTACGGATTTTTATTTTGGGGGCTCCCGCTTCTTTCTTCGGATTCATTGACTTCGATTTTTATTTGGCTCGGGTTGATTACGGCGGTTTACGGTGCGCTCATGGCGCTTCGCGCGACCGATGCGAAAAATCTTCTCGCGTTTAGTTCCATGGGGCATTTGGGCCTTGCCATGGCCGGGCTCTTTGTGCTTTCGGAAACTTCGACGCCCGCAGTACTCGTGTTGCTTGTGGCTCACGCGTTATCGGCTAGTGCTCTCTTTATTTTGATCGGCGCGGCGGAACGCTTTGCCGGCTCCAGAGACCTCGGTAAAATGGGCGGCTTTGTGAAAAGTTCGCCGGTGTTCGGCTTCCTGTTCGGCTTTGCCGGTATTGTGGCGGTGGCTGTTCCGGGAACGGCGGGTTTTGTGGGCGAATTTCTCGTGCTGCTTTCCCTTTGGAATGCAGGGCCTTTGCCCGCGCTGATTGCCGGGATTTGTATTGTACTTTCGGCGGCGTATATGCTTCGCTTGATTGCGGCGGTTATTTTCGGGAAACCGGCGGCCGTTCGGGGTGAAACCAAAATTTCGGCGGCAGAAGTGATTGCAGTGCTTCCGATGCTTTTGCTTGCTATTTATTTCGGTGTGCGCCCGGCTCCGATAATTGACGCGCTCGCTTACCGGGAATCTCCGGAAAGCGTTTTCGAAGAAACCGACAGTGCTGCCGACGAGGCGGAGGAAAACGAAAATGTCCAGTAATTTGATGAATTTTCTACCGATTGTTTTGCTCGCTTTCGGGGCGCTCGTCTCTCTCGCCTGCGAACCGTTTTTGAAAAATGAAAATAAACACCGCGTGATTCCCTGGATTAGCGCTGCATTTATTTTGTTTTCCGCTCTTTCATTCTTTGCTGCTATGGACGGCCTTTCTTATAACGTGTTTGCGATGGATCCGTTCCGGCGGTATCTCGGCTGGACCATTCTTTTTTGCACATTCCTCGGGTTAGGCGCTGTACAGACAACGCTTTCGCGTGAAAAATTTGAAGGCGGCGAACCTTACGGTCTCTTGTTGCTCGCTGCTTGCGGCGCGCTGATCATGACTCAAGCTGTGGATTTCCTTTCGCTTTTTATCGGTATGGAACTGGCGGCGTTTCCGGTTTACGGACTTGTGGGGCTTCGCCGGAAAGACCGTAACGGGAATGAGGCCGCGTTTAAATATTTTGTGACGGGCGCGGTATTCAGCGCGGTATATTTGTATGGAATGTCTCTGATTTACGGCGCGACCGGAAGTACGCACATGAGTTCTGCCGTTCTTGAAGGCCGCCGTTTTCTTTACCATGCCGGCTTGATCCTCGCGGTATTCGGGCTTTTGTTCAAAGCGGGCGCCGCTCCGGTACATTTCTGGGTCGCGGACGTTTATCGCGGCGCTTCGGTGGCGGTCACGGCGTTTATGGCGGCTGTCGTTAAAGTGGGCGCGCTTGCGGCTCTCGGTTCGGTAATGCTCGGGAGTCTCGTAACTCCTGCAGGCGTAGCTTCGGCTTGGAATCTCTCCGAACCGGTTTCCGTGACGCTTTCGTCTCCGCTTCTCGGGAAAATTCTCGTGGTGGTCGCGATTCTTTCGATTGTCGTCGGTGCGTTTTCGGGGCTCGCTCAAAAATCCGTCCGCCGGATTCTCGCGTTTTCTGCGGTGATGAATGCGGGCTTTATTGTACTTGGTTTATTGCTCCCGGCGTATTTGCAAAAAGGTTCGGTTTATTTATGGCCGATGGTTTACTTCCTCATTACTTACGCGATCGCTTCTGCGGGCGCCCTTGCCGGTATCGCTGCGTTCTCGGGTAAGAACGATGAAAAAGAAACTCTCAAGGGCTTGCGCGGCGCCGGGAGAAAGAAAGCGCTCCCGGCTTTTGCCGTGGCGGTGTGTCTCGCCTCTCTTGCCGGGCTTCCGCCGGCGGCCGGGTTCCTCGCTAAGTTTAATTTGTTTGCCGGGCTTTTTTCCGCGCAAATGATTGCGGTCGCGATTACCGGTTTTACACTTTCCCTGGTGGCGGCGGTTTATTATTTGCGAATCGCTTATGTGCTTTTTGCGCCGCCGAAAGAAGAGGCTCCCGCTTGTTGCGGTTGTTGCTGCAAGTCCAAGCGGAATTCCGTGATGCTTTCCATCGGTGTCGCGCTTGCCGCCCTTTCTCTCCTCGCCCTGATTCTGGTTTAAGCCTGTGATGAGCAAAAACCGGTGATAAATAAAGCCGGTTTTCACCGGCTTCATCAATATCGGAAAGTATGTACGGATTGCCGCGCTTTATTTTGCCGGCGGATTCTGTATTCCTCTTTCCAGCGAATAATCGGACAATTTAATTAAGGTATCTAGAATTCCTTTTAAGGACTCTACTTCTTCCGGGCGGCTCGATGCCATATTATTTTTTTGATGTGTGTCGCTTTCTGCAAAAAGCCATTGTGCGTCTCCGGGAATCAACGGATATTTTGTGATTAAACGGTATCCGTCAAATCCAATCGCTGCAAAACCGGAATAGGCTCCGAGTGATAACCCGCTGCCGTAACCTCTCAATAAATTATGCCCCATAAAAATGTTAGGTACAGCCATGCCTGCAAGTTCCAAAATGGTCGGAGCAATATCTATTTGGGCCGTTGTTGCCGTATCGCGTTTTGCTTCGATGCCTTTGCCGGAAATTAAAAACGGGATCCAGGTGGCGTTTGAAAAAGCGCCGCCGTTCATTGTGGAAACGCCGTTTTCGCCGAGCGGAAAAGCATGGTCGGCAAGTATAATGATATAGGTGTTTTGAAACCATTCTTCATGTTCAAGGGAACGAATAAAGCGGGCGAGCTGCCTGTCGGCATAATTCATGGTATAGTTTATTCTTTCCGTAAGCGGTTTCCGTTTCTCCTCGTTCGACATTCCGGCTGCAAAGTTAAACGGGTAGTGGTTTGAGCGAGTCATAAGCGTTGCTAAAAAAGGCGATTTCCGGCGGACGAGCGTGTCGCCGATATAAGAGGATGCGTGAACGAAAAAAGTGGAATCATCTTCTCTGTTTCTGTTGTAATGCTGTGCATTATACCACTTTGCCATCCAAACGCCCAAATTATCCCAGGCTGGATCGGCAGCGGAAAAATAGTGAGTGGCGTAACCGGAATCCGATAAGACGGAGGCGAAACTCGGCAGGCTGACGTGAGCCAGGTCTGTCGCCTGCGCTAATTTGGAATGGTGCGGAATACCGGTATGAGAAGAAAGTAAGCCGCCCGTGGTCGGGAGACCGCTGGCAAACATTCTCTCCCAAACGCGGGAATGGGCGGCAAGGGAATCAAAAAACGGTGTTGGCGTCGGTTGAAGCTGCGGGTTTAAGAATCCTGTGTTCAGTGCGCGCTGCGATTCCAAAAAGATGACTATGAAATTCGGTTTTTGGGCGCGCTGAGATAATAAGTGTTCGCTTTGGGTTAGTTTTTCGCTTGGAATACGGTATAGCGGATTCTTTAATTCGAAATCCGTTTGCGGAAATTGCCACAGAGAATCACCTTCGATGCTAAGCCATAAATTTTGATAAGATTTTCCGTAGAGAGCGAGTTCCGTATCGGTTAATGTTTTGTTTTTTGCTCGCGGGGAAAATTCACTGTAAATTAACGATACGACCGGTTTTAATTTTGTCATTCTCGCATTGCCTGTCCAAATAAAATGGATAAAGAGGAAGGAAGCGATGTAAAAAATGAGCATGGCGATCACCGGTTTTTTCATGGTCACATTACTTTTTACACCGTGATGATCCGAAGGGGCGGCGATCCAAATATACAATGGGCGATAAACCGCATAAGTGAAAGGCAAAATAAAGGCAAATACAAAAAATTGCAAATACGGCACGGAATAATCGTTGGCGCCGTAGTCCCAAAACATTTCAATGGAGGAGGTATCTTTATAAGTATTCGCAAGCCCAAATGAAAGGTGACTCCCTAAAAACCGCTGAACTTCGTTATCCAAAAAGGTGAGGAGAAGAATGGCGGAATGAAACAGGACGTATAAAATAATGAGTATAGCGTTGCTTGAGATTTTTCGATTGTGAACGGAATCATCGTTTTTAGTTGTTCCGGGCGAAGTGAGGAATTTTACAATAATTGCAAGCAGTAAAAATATAAGGAGCGAATTACAAATCCATAAAAAATCCAAACAGACAGCGTGAAAAATATACCAATCCGGTTTACTCACAAAAGGAAGCCCGTAGGGGTCGCTGCGGAACAAAAGCAGTATGCGTAAAACAATATGCGAAACCCAAAATGCCAGAGAGATAGGAATCAACTTCTGCAACAGAGTTAAACCGGCCTGTAAAATTTTCATTTGAGGAAATGTAAAAAATATTTGATTGTTACAATCGCCGGATGCGAGGGTTCCTGAAAAATGAGAGGGTTACCGCTGTTTATGAGAACAAACAATCGTGAGAGAGGTTCGTTTCTCTGCAAAAAATCTATTTTTGCGTTTCTATGAGCAGTCTGGAAGCCGATCACAAATTCCTGAAAAAAAGTGCATGGTTCAATATCATCGGCACCGTTCTTAAAATTTGCGGTCCTCTTTTAACCGTGCTGCTCGCCCGTATTTTCGGTGCGGCGGAATTCGGTATTTTTGTTTCTACGCAAACACTCCTGCTCACCATCGCACGTTCGGCTACGCTCGGCTTGGATAAAGGTTTACATTGGTATTTACCCCGGAACAAACTTCATAATCGCCCCGCTTTTGAAGGGATCATGGAATCGTTTTGGATTTCCGTTTTGATTGCGTTTTTATGTACCGTGGTTATTTTTATCGGTTCCTTTACGCCGTTGATTTCCGCAGAACTTCCCTGGTATGCGCTTTCTCTGGTTTTCTATTCGGCTTCATTTGTTCTCAGTAACACATCGGAAGGCAATCGCCGTCCGCAAAACGCCATATTCATCAATTCTTTTTTTGTCGCCGTTCTTTCTCCCGCCGTTTCGATTCTTCTCCATTTTTTGAACATTCCGCACCCGCTTCCGCTAGGACTTTTGTTCGGGCAGATCGGCGGGTTTATTCTGCATGCCATTTTAGTCCGCAGGCAATTTAGCGAGATGCCGGTTTTTCCGGGGAAAAAAATCTCGAAGGATTTATTGTTTTACTCTCTGCCGCTCGGTTTCAATGAATTTGTGTCCGCATTTTTGATTCGCTCCGGATTGTGGATGGTGCTTTTGTTTTTGGGTCCGGAGAAAGCGGGCGCGTATGCGATTATGGTCACCCTATCCAACGGGCTTCAAACGATCAGAGTCGGTTTCACGCCCATTTTAACGCCGGTTGTCGCCGGGATGAATAAAGAGCGTCTCTATTCCGATTTGAAACCTGTTCTTACTTATTGCATTTCAATGATTACGCTGATTCAACTCGTGATCGGATTCTTTATTGTGCTGTTTCCCGATGAAATTTTAAGTCTCGCCGGGAATGATTTTATTGTTCAGCCGGAAGCGCTCGGCATTTTACTGCTGATTCAGTTATTGTTGGGTTTTTGGGGTATGGCGCTTGTGATTATGAATGGAATCGGGAAAAGTTTTTACACCTTGAAAATGAATATTTTTTCCCTTGGAGTCGCTTTGATCTCCGGGTATTTTCTGATTCCCGCTTTCGGTCTTGTCGGAGCCGCTTTATCCATGCTTTCCTACAACGTTGTTTCTATGGTTTGGAATAATATTTATTTGGCAAAACTCGGTTTGTGGCCGTATTCGGCGAAGTTGTGGGTACAATTACTTTGGATTGTGTTACTGCTTGTGACGTATATTGTGTTGAATTTCGGGGGCTTAACGCTTAATGTTTGGCAGAAAATAGTTTTCTATCTTGTGGTGCTTGCTGCTCTTGGTTTTCAACTGTGGCTGCGGAGCAAGAGATCGGTGAAGCCGTCACAACGCATGTAAAAATCCGTTATGCAAAACTAAAAAAACGATTTGATTTTTTTCACATAATACATAAAAAGACGAAAGTACTGCAGGAAAGCGTAATCACCGCCCGAAATGACCAAATGGGGCATAGGGAATCCGTGTTTGGGATTCTTGATTTCCAATAAATCGTCTTCCGTTAAACGGCCGGTCTCTTTTAATGACGTGGGAATTTGTTTTTTAAAACGTCCGTATTCAAAACCAACGGTAGCAAAGTAATGCAGTATTTTTGCATTTGCAAAATAATTCATTCCATATTGTATTTGACAATTCCAAATTCCGCTCAATTCTGCAATAGGGTACTTAAGCGCCCTGTTTGAATAGGCTAACGATATTTGGTCTTTATTGATTTTTTTCGCCTTAAATTCGTTCCAAAGTTCATTCCACTTATTAAAAAATGCGACGCTTTCACTGCAATCTTTTGCAAATAAAACGCCTCCGTTAAAATAAAATTTCTCAACAGGCAAATGATGCTTATCTATTTTTTTGAGCATACTGCTTGCGCTTTTATAACTGGAGCTCTTTTTGAATTCTATGTGAGTATCCGGTACAGCGGCCAAATGATGTTTACAGTTCCATATATCCGATAAATCTTCACAGATGATGGTATCGCTATCAATGTATAAAAAATCTCCGCGGATTTGATTTCTCATATTTGTTTTTAATAACCGGCTTCGTTCTCTTAAATCAATTGCTTCATCAAATGTTTGAACAACAACTTCATCTGCCAATTCTTTGAGCTTAAATGTTCTCTCCTCTAAATTTTGATCGGTTTTGTCATCAATAAATAATGATACAAAAACCTCCGGATTATGCATACGAAGACTCGTGATACTTACAAATGCCTGTTCGGCATAGAGATCATTATTTGCAGATGCTAAAACGTAAAGAAATTTCATTTTTCCCTCAAAAGAACGATATTTTTATGCCGGCTTTTTTCTTAGAAACTTTTTCAAGAACATTTTAAATAATTCGGCATACGGCGTGTCTCTTTTTGTCATATCAGGGTGAACGATATCCACCGGAAAATCAAAAACAGGCTTGCGTATTTCCGAAACCCGCTCTTTTTTCACATACAACAGACAGTTTTGCTTGTAATACCATAGCGTTGGACCGATTTTTTCGTTATCCCAAAACAAAGGGCGCAAATAATCCAGGCAAATAAATCCTTTTTGTGCAAATAAATGACACCAATAACTTTGCCATTGTTCATTGACATGCATTTCTCCCCTTTGTCCCGGAACGGCCGCTGAAAAAAAGACAATATCACTTGCTTCCGTGATCGATTCTATAAATTGCCCGGCATGCTTTTCCGAAATATGCTCTGCCACTTCCAGAGAAATCGCCAAATCATATTTTTTAGGAAGTTTAATCGGTTGTTCAAAATCGGCTTCCGAAAATTCATCTTTGGAAATAACTTGCCAGTTTTTTGCCCAAGGCCCATCCAGGCCTAAAACTTCTTTTGCTCCCAATTCTTTTAAAGCATAAAGAAACGTTCCCGTTCCGCAACCAAAGTCTATTGCAGAATGAACCGGAGGTGTCATTCCCGTAAGAATCCGGCAAATTTCCATAGCCGCTTCGATCTTACTTTCGTGCCTGGTTTTATAGAAGTCTTCATTATAAACTTCTTTCGACATATTCATCTCCTGTTATTTTTCAACGACAAAAAATAGTAATTTCCTAAGTTGTATTTTACATCTTTTCAAATATGGATAAAAAATCATAATCTGCTGTCTATAAGCGGTTTTTTTGCTGCAACTGGCGCCGTGCCGAAGGTAGTTTCGGTTATCGGTGGTCTTGAAATACCGGAGAACCTGCGGCACCGGTAGCGAAAAGCGCTGCAAACGAAAGAAATGCCGGCTGTTTCCGGCAAAGACCATGACATTATGGCGGAATGTCGGGCTACCGTATGCGAGCGGATAACGCTATTTTATTTGCAAAAAATTCTACATTATTCAAGATGAAATACCTGTTCGTTTTAACGAGTTCTCCGAAAGATTTTTTTTGCGAGCAAACGCTTGTAGCGATCACTTCTCTGCGGGCGCATAATCCGAATGCTTTTGTGACTTTGCTCACCGACGATAAAACCGCAGAAACGCTTACGGGAACGCGTGCTTCTATCAAAGAGGCGGTAGATGAATTAAAGGTTTTGAAATTAGATGAAAAATATTCGCCGATGCTGCGTTCGCGTTTTCTCAAAACCGTGATGCGCAATGAAATTGAGGGCGATTTTTTGTATATGGATTCCGATATTGCGGTAGCAGGTGATTTGACGATTCCAGGTGTTTGGCAGGGAGGGATTTATGCCGTGCTCGATTTCCATACCAATTTGCACAAAGCGATTAACAGAAAAAAAGTTTTGAATGCGGCAAAAATGCTCGGCTTTTCGCCCATAAAAAACGACGAGATTTTTAACGGTGGCGTAATGTTTGCAAGCGATACGCCGCAAGCGAGAGCGTTTTTTAGGAAATGGCATGAACTTTGGCAATACTCCGTTTCGAAAAATTATCCTTTTGATATGGCTGCTCTTGCGGAAACCGATTTCAGTTTCGGGTATGTTATCAAAAAAATGCCGGGAGAATGGAATTGTCAGCTCGCTTACGGAAAACAATTTCTGCCGCAGGCAAAGATTCTGCATTTTTTCGGGTCGCGTATTGTGGATACCTGCGGGCGGAAAGTACCGCCGGGTATGGATGTGTTTCTGCCGAAAATTTTAAGAAAAGATTTTTACACGAATTTGAAAAATATTCCCGTACATGTTTCGGAAACCGGGGATGACGCGGGCAAGCAAATTTCCATAAACGAATATTATGACTCCGTGATTAAGAATGCAAAAGACGGCTTTTTGTATCAGACGAAAAAGATAGGCGTTTTGGGGGCGGATATTGTGCGTTCTTATGCTTTTGCAAAATCGCTTTCTTTTTTATATAAGAAAACGCCTTTTTTGATACGCCCTTTCGAATGGCTGGGTAAGATTTTATGAACTTGCTCTATAATTTGGCGGCGGTACAGCCCATACACAATGCGAAATTTCACGGCGGCGGGTCTTACGGCGAAGTGGTATTTTGGGCATTGCTCGCCCGCTTGTATTCGGATGCGGCGATTCAAAATGAAAACTTCAAAATGTTTTGTATTTATGACGGCAAAAAATACCTCAACACGAATATAATTTTCGCTTGCGAAAAATATGGCATTCCGCTCCTTGACATCAACGAGAATCTTCCGCAGGAAATGATTGAAAAACATAAGATCAACACATTTTACACGCCGCTTTATTCGCTGGAAAAAAAATGGCGTATGAATGTGGAAAAATATGTTTTCACATGGCACGGCGTGCGCGCGCTTGAAATGCGTTACAGCAGGCTCGGCATTGCTTTTGCAAAAACGATTTCACGGAAAGTGGAAGCGCTTGTACGGTATAGGGATTTTTGGAAAAAATTTTATTACAAACCTAAATACAACTCGCTTGCAAATCAAATCGCAAAAGGCGAGGTGCAGGCAATGACTGTTAGCGAACACAGCCGAGCCTCCATAAAAGCGTTTTTCCCCGAATTGATGCCGGCGGAAATCCCTGTTTTTTACAGTCCGATGGCAGAAAACGAGGCGCACGGCAGTTTAGTTGAAGACATTGAAAGTAAAAATTATTTTCTCTTGACAAGCGGAGCCCGGTGGGAAAAAAATAATCTGCGCGCAGCGATGGCATTTGACGAGTTGATTCCATCATTGCAGACAAAGCAAAGTCAAGCGAATTTTAAAATGGTCATTACGGGCGTTACCGATAAAAAGATTTACACCAAAAAATTACGCCATAAAGATCGCTTTGTTTTTCTGAATTATGTGGAAAACGAACAGTTGGAATTTCTGCATCAAAACGCTTACGCTTTTATTTTTCCTTCGTTAAATGAAGGTTTTGGGTACCCGCCGGTACAATCCATGCGTTACGGGGTCCCTGTGGCGGCAAGCGGCACCACATCCATCCCTGAAATTTGCGGAAACGCGGCGCTGTATTTTGATCCGTATTCCGTCAGTGAAATAAAAAACCGTATCATCCAGCTTTTGGATTCCAAGATTTATAAAGATTATTCCGAACGCGCGAAACATCGCTACGGCGAAGTCCGTGAAAGGCAGAAAGAAGATTTGGAAAAAGCGGTGGACTTTATTTTAGGAACGGAGCCGGTCATAAAAATATGAATCCCTTTATTTTGATAACCATTTTTGCTCTTATTTTGCAAAGCATTATGCTTGCGGTCTTTTACACATTGCCGGACTCGCTCGGGCTTTCGCTTACGGAAATGTTTTCCGGAAAAACGATTTGGCAAATTTCAATGGCTTACGGCGCGATTTTGGTGGTTTCCTCTATTTTTGCGTTTTTAAAAAAGCCCCGTTTGCTCGCGCTGTTTTTTGCGTTTTATTTTGTCCTCGCGATTGTTGATTATGAGGTTTTTAGATTTTCACACCAACGGCTGTCTTATTCTTTTTTGCGAACCTATTTCCATTTTTCAAACATCACCGACAGCACCACCATTTTATTGCTCGGCGCTGATTTAAAAGGAACGGTGTTATGGCTTCTTTTAATGTTTGCAAGTGTTGCGGGCGGTATTCTATTTATCATTTTTTACTCTTTCCGCAAGAAAAAGAATGTAAAATCCAATATCAAAGTTCCGGTATTTTTAGGTATTTTCGGACTGATTCTTTCCGTGATTCCTTTAGTCTTATTTTTAAGCGGAACCCGGGGAATAAAAACGATCCCTGTCATTGATGTGCCTGTGGATATGCGGTTCACGCTCGGTAAACACACTCTCACCGCGCCGATTTTGCACATTGCGGCTGTGGAAACATTCGAAAATATCCGCGATCATTATAAAATCACCGAAGAGCTGGTGGATGATCTGGATGCCTTTTTACCGCCGGATTTTCCGGAAAATCGCCCGAATGCCAAAGAATATCCTGCATTCCGCGCCGCGCCTTCGCACGAGTACAAAGCAAAAACTCCGTACAACATTGTATTTGTTTTCGGTGAATCGTACAAAGGAAGAATTTTCAATCAAATGCTGCACGGCGATACCACGCTTGCTCCGAATGTATGGAAGCTCGCGAGCGACCGTACTTTTATGGAGGGCGGAGGCGGCCTCTGGTTTAAAAATGCTTTTAGCGGCGGTTACCCCACTGTTCGCGGCACAATGGCCACTTATCTAGGTTTCCCTTCGCATCCCAACCGCGATGTACCCAGTTTTTACGCCTCAAATCATTTCACGGGATTTCCGGAATTTTTAACCCATTACATAAAAACATACATGACGGTTTCAAACCCTGTTTTTGACCATACGTTGCCGTTTGTTGAAAAATATTACGGAAAAAATTGGCGGTTGCCCGAGAAAGCGCAGGTGCAAGGGACCGATGACAGTTTGGGAATGGATTTAACGCTGCGCCTCTTATCCGAGCTGCCGACGGACAGTTCCTGGTTTTTGGCATACAACACCATCACGCCTCATATTCCGTTTTACGGTTACCCGGATGCTTTTGCTCCGAAACCAAGCGATGCGATGGAGAGGTACCGAAATGCCGTGCGGTACACGGATACTCAATTCGGCCGGTTACTTTCGGCGCTTGCCGTCCGCCCTGATTTTAAACGTACGGTTATTATCGTTTTAGGCGACCATGATACTCCCGTAGATTCTATCGACTATGCGGTTCCTCAACCCATAGGGCTTTCCGCATCGCAGATTTTTATGGGCATTTTTTCCGCCGATACCAATCTTTTCAAAGGATTGGAAATCCGGGAAGATGTAGCCTCGCAGCTGGATATCGCTCCCACCGTTTTGGATTTAGCACAAGTGAGAACGGCGAACCATTTCTGGGGCTATGACTTGCTCACCGAAAAACGCCCTGCCGAACAGCCCGCCTTATTCTTTTCGGAAAACGCTTACTATTTGGGGTTCAGAGATTCCGTCTTGACGGGCGGTCTTAAGAACGAGGAAATTTACAAAGGGAAAAACGGACAGTTTACGCCGGTCTCCGATTCGCTTTCCGTTTTGTGGAAAAACAGGGCCATCGGCGCAAGCAAGGTTTTGCGCTCGCTATTGCGCAGTGATAAAATGCAGCCGTGAGGCATCGCGTTATTAAATGAAATTCGGTTATATTGAAATTACGAATCACTGCAACTTAGCCTGCAGCTTTTGCCCGAGCGCTTCTTCCGAAAGGGAAAAGCGTTTTATGTCTAAAGATTTGTTTACATCAATCATTCGGAAAATCAAAGATTCGGTTTCGGAAGTTTATTTTCACGTTCTCGGAGAACCCACGCTCCACCCGGAATTGCAAACCTTTTTCAGAATTTGCGAAGAAAATAATTTGCTTGTAAATCTCACCACGAACGGCACGCGGATTCAAGCGGTGGAAAATGTTCTGCTTTCCGCCTCTAATTTAAGACAAGTGAACTTTTCGGTTCATGCGCTGGAAGCCTTGCCTCACGGCAATCCTGTTTTGGAATCCATAATTTCCTTTACGGAACGCGCGCTCCGGGCGCGGCCGGAACTTTATCTGAATTTCAGGTTGTGGAACGCCGGTACGGATTCCCCTGAAGTTTCGCCGTGGAATCGGGACCTTTTTTCCAAACTTCAAGAGCGATTCGGCACGGATCTTTCCGGCGTCCGTTTTTCCAGAGAGAATAAAAGCGTCCCGGTGCAAGGGCGGCTTTATTTGCATTTGGATTCGCGCTTTGTATGGCCCGCTGCCTCACGGGAATCCGCTCGAAAACAGGGAACCTGTCTTGCCTTGAAAACGCATTTTGCGGTTTTAACCGACGGGCGCGTTACGGCGTGCTGTCTGGATGACGCCGGTCATTTGGAACTCGGGAATATCGCGGAAACATCTCTGGAAGAAATTCTGGAATCGCCGCGGGCGTGTGCCATGCGCGAAGGTTTTCGGCGGAAAATTCTTACGGAACCTTTTTGCCGAACCTGTTCTTACTCCCGGCGGTTCGGCTCATGAATTTCTCGAAAAAAGTAACTTCCAACCAGGAAGATATTCATTCCGATTTGGAAAAACTGGTAACGCGTTACGCCGCTTGTGATTACCGCCGGCCGGTAGCCGAACACACGCAGCGCGCTTTTGAGAGCGCGATGGAATTTGCAAACCGGTTTCCGAAACCTCTCATTTTGGATTCCGGTTGCGGCACGGGCGATAGCAGCCTTTCGCTTGCCAGGAAATTCCCGGAGCATCCGGTTCTCGGCCTCGACAAATCCGAAATACGGCTCCTCAAAAAAAACGAAGTCCCCGGAAATGTATTGCTGTTGCGCGCCGAGTTGCTTGATTTTTGGCGGCTTCTCGTTCAAAACAAAATCCCGGTGCATTTTCACGCTCTTTACTATCCGAACCCCTGGCCTAAACAATCGCATTTGGGTAGGCGTTTCCATGCGCACCCGGTTTTCCCGGCGCTGCTCCGGGTATCTCGGCGCCTGGAGCTCCGTACGAATTGGGAAATTTATGCGCGCGAATTTGCCGCCGCCGCCGAAACGGCGGCGCGCTTGTTCAGCCTGCCTTCGGATGTTTCGCTCAGCCGTTACATGCCGGAAGCCCCGGAGACCGCATTTGAAAAGAAGTATTTGGAAAGCGGGCATTTTTTGTGGCGCGTAATCTTTCTATCTTTGAAGTAACTTTAGGGAACCTTTAAAAATTCATTTTCTATGAAATCGGCAATAATGCATCGCATCGGTTCGTTGTTCAAAGAGGCAAGTATCACCAATACTCGCCGCTTTTCACTCCTGCTTCTGCCCGGTTTTTCCAGATTTCATGAACGTAAAGCAATTTTAAAAAGTCCCCTTTATTCCTATCGAGGAATCGCTTATGACATTTGAAGAAATCGTCTCACTCTCCGTTCAGCGTAAAAAGGAAATGCCGGAAGGTAAGGGAACCACCGAACTTTTCAAAAAAGGGCCGCACGCGATCGGGAAAAAATTAGTAGAAGAAGCGGCGGAATCCTGGATGGCCGCGCGCTATGAAACAAAAGACGACCTTGCGCTCGAACTTTCTCAGGTGCTTTATTACGTTGCCGTGATGATGGCGGAAAAAGAACTCTCTTTAGAAGAGGTGTATAAAAAATTATGATTAAAGTCGCGCTCCCGAACAAAGGAATGCTTTTTGAACCGACCCAACACCTTTTACAGGAATGCGGTTATAAAGCGGCAAAGCCTTACAAAACGCTGACCTCCGTCGATGAAAGAAACGGAATTGAATTTTATTTTCTCCGCCCGAGCGATATTCCCATGTACGTGGGCAAGGGAATTATCGACGCCGGCATTACCGGTATCGATTTTAATGCGGAAGCGAGCAGCCCTGCAGTAAAAATTCTCGACCTTCCTTTCGGAGCCTCCAAAATGTGCGCGGCGGTGCCGGAAGAATGCGGTATCACCACGCTTGCGGAATTGAAAGACAAACGCATTGCCACGAGTTTTCCTGAAATTGTCAAGAACTATTACCGCAATCCCGATATGAATTTGGTGGTGCTCGAAGGCGCTGTGGAAATCTCCGTCAGTCTCGGCGTAGCCGATGCGGTAGTCGATGTGGTGGAAACGGGAACCACTTTAAAACAGGCGGGACTCCGGATTTTGGGAGAACCGCTCTTCAAAAGTAACGCGGCGTTATTCTCCCACCCGGAAAAACAGGAACTCGCGGAACTCTGCACGCTTATGCGCCGGATCGAAGGAAAACTCGTAGCGCAGTCTTACATGATGATCGAATACGATGTACCTTCGGAACTCCTCGACAACGCTTGCGCCGTCACGCCGGGGCTCGATGCGCCGACCATTTCAAAATTGCATGGGCGCGACTGGTATGCCGTAAAAGCGATGGTGAGCCAGGCGGAAGCAAACCAGATTATGGACCGGTTGTGGAAACTCGGTTGCCGCAGCGTTCTTTTGTTCGCCATAAAATCAGCGCGTATTTGATTTATGTTTTTTGCAAATACATTAACCTATCTCGCTCGTCAGTCGATTTATGACCGGGAAGGGAATTTATTTGCTTACGAACTGCTGTTCCGTGATTCTATGAGCACGGAAGCCGTGATTCAAGACGATTTGTTTGCTACCATGCAAGTACTGGAAAACAGCCAAAGCGATCCGGATTTTCTGAAAACGCTCGGCGAACACAAGGTGTTTGTGAATTGCAGCCGTGAAGCGCTCTTGAGTGAAATCCCCATGAAGCTCGATTCAAAACGGTTTGTTCTTGAAATCTTGGAAAATGTCGCCGCCGATGAAGCTGTGCTGAAAGTCGTTCGGGAATGTCATGCCCGCGGGCTTGAATTCGCTCTCGACGATGTAGTGTTTACGCCGGAAAAGATAAAAGAGCAGGAAGCCTTTTTCCCTTATGTGACTTACGCCAAAATGGATTTGATACTAAATTCCGCCGAAGCCCGTGCGGCGTCCGTTTCCTTTTTCAAAGAAAAAGGGATTCGCGTGCTTGCGGAAAAAGTGGAAACCGAAAAAGAGTACCGCGATTGTTTACGGGAAGGGTTTAACTATTTTCAGGGATTTTTTCTCGCCAAGCCGGAATTGATCATCGGGCAGAAAACGGAAATCGAAGCGTTTGTCGAAACGGAAGGGAGCGTATGATAGACCCGCCGAGCCTTGAAAAAATGATCGCCGAATTTTCTTCCCTTCCGGGAATCGGGCGTAAAACCGCCCGGCGCCTCGCGTATCATTTGCTCACGCGCTCCCGGGGCCGCATCAAACCTTTTTGCGAAAGCCTGAAAGAAGCCGATGAAAAAATAAAAACGTGCAGCGTTTGCCACGCCTTCACCGAAGAAGACCCCTGCCCGCTTTGCGCGTCCCGCGAACACGCCAAAACGCTTTGCATCGTAGAAAAATCTTCGGACATACTCCCGTTCGAAAATGCCGGAATCCATCGCGGACTTTATCATGTACTCGGCGGCACGCTCTCGCCGCTCGACGGCGTCGGGCCCGAAGAACTTCATATTCCCGGGCTGATCGAACGCATTCGGAAATTGAATCTGCAAGAGGTGATCCTCGCGCTCGGATCGAGTCCGGAAGCCGAAAGTACGGCGCTCCTTATTGATCGCCTGCTTCAGGATTTACCCGTAAAACGTACGCGCCTCGCTCGCGGCATTCCGATGGGGAGCGACCTTGAATTTATAGATGAAATCACGATGCTCCGCGCTTTTGAAGGGAGAATCTCGCTATGAGTCAGGTCAAGACCGTCGGGAACTTCAATATTTTCTCCGCGAAGTTTGTAAAAAGCGCGACTTCCTTAAGCCAGTTGCCGGAAGAACGCCTTCCGCAAATCGCGTTTCTCGGGCGATCCAATGTCGGAAAATCAAGCTTGCTCAACGCGCTGATGGGTGAAAAAAATCTCGTAAAAGTAAGTTCCACTCCGGGCAAAACACAGGAAATTAATTTTTTTTGTGTCAACGACGCCTTCTATCTTGTGGATTTACCGGGAGTCGGCTACGCCAAAGTCGGCATTGAAAAACGTGAAAAAATGGCATCGTTTATCCGTGATTATGTAGAACGCAGCGAAGACTTGAAAGGCGTTATTTATTTAGTGGATATTCGCCGCGGCTGGACGGCGATGGATCTTGTTACGGTCGAGGGTCTGCGGGAATCGAAATGCCCGGTGCTGATTGTTGCGAGTAAAAAAGACAAAGTCAACCAATCGGAACTCCGCGAAAACACAAAACTCATACAGAAAAAATTCGAGCTTGACGCGCCGCCGATTGTCGTAAGCTCTCTCAAAAAAATCGGTCTTGATTTATTGTGGAACGAAATTTTACTATCGGTATCCGAAAATGAAGAATGAACGCACCGCAAATCAATCGTTATCGTTCCCGGGGCGAATTTTCAGCCGCTTGGGAAATCTCTTCTTAAGTTCGCCTCCCGGTAAACTCTGTTTGCTTTTCGTTCAGGTCATCGCCTCTCTCTTTCAGAAAAAATATTCACTCGCCTCCGATGTCCGCAGCATAAAAATGCAAACCTTTTTCTTCGGGGTCGAACTATTCCCGGCGTTATTTGTCGTCGCGACACTCTTCGGAACCGTCGTGATTGTCGAAGCTATGACGGTCATGTCGAAAGTCGGGTTTTCGGATTCCTTCGGGAATCTGATGGTGATCGTAATTATCCGCGAACTGAGCCCGATTCTGACCGCGTTTTTCATCGCAGGCCGGAGCGGCTCCGCGCTCACCACACACATCGGAAGCATGCAAATCAATCATGAAGCCGACGCGCTCGCGACCATGGGAATCAATCCCGTGCGTTACCTCGTCATGCCCGCTTTGTTCGGCGGCATACTTGCCATGGTTGCCATGAATCTGTTTTTCAGCTTCTCGGCCATTTTTTCCGGATTTTTCGTAATCAAGTGCGTAGATTTCTTTGTCGGAAACTGGATGCCGGTGCAGCTCAGCCTGTCTTATTTAGGAAACGCCATTATATCGTCCATGAGTTTTATGGACGTCGTCATGATTATTGTCAAACCCGTCGTATTTGCCGTTCTGATCGTACTCAACGCAAGCGAGCAAGCATTCTCCATCAAGCGCGACATCCGGGAAGTCCCGCAAGCCACATCCCGCTCCGTAATCTACTCCTTTTTATACGTCGTAGTCGCCGACGTTCTTTTATCCGGATTTTACATATTCCAGTATCTCGAAAAAGTTTCGAAAATTATTTGAGAAACGGCAAGGAATAAAATAGGGCGTGCCCCGGCGCATCCACAGACACCCTGATGCTGAAACAAGTTTTCAGAATCCATGCCAAATCCTGTCATGCTGAACTTGATTCAGCATCCACTATAATGCGCCGGGTCGGCGTATCTCCGGGCTACCCTCCGGTCGGTGCTGCGCACTGCGCGCCTTTGGCGCGCACCCTCCGCCTGCCTCACGCAATGTTCGCACGGATCCAACGCTTCGCGACAAATTGGAGCGGCTTCCAGCCTGAAAGTGTGCAATGACATTGAGGAGAAGAGTCGCCTCGCACACAGAACCAATCTTCTTAAAATAAGCACCGCCGGTAAGAAAATTTGCTTAAATTAATTAAGAACATATCATTAAAAGGAGAAATTATGAAAACCTTACTCGCTATCGACGGCGGCGGCTTGTTCGGAATCGGTGTCGCCAACTGGATGCCCAAACTCAAAAATTGGAAATTCGACTATTACGCGGGAACATCCGTAGGCGCCATATTGGCGGCTAGCTATGCTTCCGGAATCGCCCCGCTGAAAGTTCAGGAAATGTTCAACGGAAATTTACCGAAAAGAATATTCACCAAACCGGGATTCCCCTGGAATTTGAATCCGCTGAGATGTTCGACTTATGATAATAAAGAAGTAAAAAAAGTTTTGCTGGAAGTATTCGGCGACACAAAAGTAAAGGACGTTAAATTTCCATTGATTATCGTTGCATGGAATTATGACAAAAGAAAACAAAAAGTATTTACAAATATCAATAATAAAAATGAGTGTTCTAATGGAAATTATCTATTAAGAGATGCCGTATTGGCATCTATGAGTGCGCCGACCTATTTTCCGATAGCAGAAATTAGAGAACATGCCAATGCTCCTGTAGAGAATTTAGGCGATGGCGGCGTATGCGGTAACGATCCGTCTTTAGCGGGAATCGCTGCGATGCAAGACGACGGAATAAAGATCGAAGACATCAAATGTTTGTCTATATGCACCGGCGGAGACCCCAAAGAGAAAAAGTTAAAAATGTTCAGTAAAGCCGGGTGGTTGCCTGTGGTGGTTGACATCATTACTCTGGGAAATGTGGGTTATACTTCTTATTGTGTAAAACGTATATTGGATGACCGATATTGCAGAGTCGCTCCGTGTACGCTGCCTGACGGCTCCATGGATGATTTTAGTCTGGTCCCGAAAATCAAAGAAGTCTGGGAAACGCACAATCACCTGGAAGCCTGTAAATTCTTAAACTCGTGAATAAGGGTAATGCCCCATTACGGTTTCTCATTACAGCGGGTATTTTTCTTTCGTTTCTTCGAGCCGGGAATTTACGGAATCCCACTTTTCGTAAGTGGTTTCAATTTGTTTTTGATTCGCCGCGATTTTTTTGGAAACCTCGGTAATGAGATTGCTGTCGCTTGCTTCGGAAGCTTGAATCAGCGCGGTTTCCAGACGCTCGCTTTCTTTTTCGAACGCTTGAATCTCACACTCCAACCGTTCGGCCTCTTTTTCGAGAGGCTTGATTATTTTGGAACGCGTCTCAATATAAGCGGCGCGGTCGCGCCGCGATTCTTTATCGGTTGCCGCCGCCGGTTTTTCTTCCGGCGTGACCTTGTTTGAAATCGCGCTCACTTGCTCGCTTTTTTCGTTATACCAGCCGATACGATCCAGGAAGTCCTGATAAGAACCTTCAAAAGAAAAACACTTGCCGTTATCAAAAATAATCAGGCGATTGGCAAAAGCATGCAGCAAATCTTCATCGTGAGTCACCACCATCGCCGCCCCCTGATATTCATAGAGCGCCTCAATCAAGCTTCCGATGGATTCCATATCCAAATGGTTCGTCGGTTCATCCAAAAGAAGAAAGTTGCATGGAGTCGCGAGAATTTTCGCAAGCAGCACGCGGCTCCGCTCGCCGCCGGAAAGTACGCGGATTTTTTTCAGCGCGCTGTCTCCCGAGAACATCATCACTCCGGCAAGGCTTCTCGCTTTGCCCTTGGAAACGTCTTTTACCGCGAGCTGAATTTCCTCTTCCACGCTGTTTTCCATATGCAGGCGATTGATGTTCGTTTGTCCGAAATAATTCAGCTCAAGATTCGGACTGCGCTCAATAGAACCCGCCGCGGGCGTGAGTTCGCCGGTAATTAAATTCAAGAGCGTCGTTTTTCCGCGACCGTTAGGGCCGATAATCGCAATGCGGTCGCCTTTAAAAATCTCCAAGGAAAGCTCCGGAATCAAAACCTGCTCGGGCTTGTAATAAAACGAAATATCCTTAATTTGAACCATTCGTTTCCCCGGAAACGGCGCCTCCGTAAATTCAAAATCCAGTTTACTTTCCCGGATCCGCTCCGTCTCGGAAGAAAGTTTCGCCGCCGCTTTGATTTTCGATTGCACCATCGAAGCTTTAGAAGCCTTGTAGCGGAATCGCTCGATAATTTTTTCGAGTTGCTCCCGTTTTTTGGCATCGTTTTGCTGTGTCCGGAGAATAATTTCTTCTTCTTCGGCGAGCGTTTGATAAAGTTTCTGAACGCTCCCTTGAATCTTCCGGAGTTTTTGCTGATAAATTCCCACGGTATGCGTACAAACGCTGTTCATGAATTTCCGGTCGTGCGTAATTAAAATCAGTTCGCCTTTCCATTGCCGCAAAAACCGCGCAAGCCAGCGCGTGGAAATAATATCGAGGTAGTTCGTCGGTTCATCCAGCAACAACATGGAAGGTTCCGCCGCGAGCACTTTCGCAAGGTTCAAACGAATTTGAAAACCGCCGGAAAGCAGCGCGGGCGACTTGTCGAGAGCCTCTTCATCGAACCCGAGTCCAAAAAGAATCGCCTCGATTTTATGCGTCTCTTTCCAACCGTCTTCGTTTTCCTTTAATGCGGAAGAAGCTTCTTCCCGAACGGTCGAGTGGGTAAAATGAAGATGCTGCGTCAGGTAGCCGAAAGAATAATTTTTCGGAATTAAAATATGACCGCCGTCCGAATCTTCTTCGCCGAGAATCATTTTAAAAAGCGTTGATTTGCCGCTGCCGTTGCGCCCCACAAGCCCGATACGCTCCCGCGGACCCACGAGAAACCCGGTATCCTTAAGCAGAATTTGTTCGCCGAAAGACTTGCTGATGTTTTGAAGCTGAATCACGGAGCCAAATATAACAAGCCGAATCCGGACTCTCGGTAAGACTCCGCATTTTTCAGAACTTGTTCCACCCAAGTTTTTGCAAGCGGATCGAACCGCCACGATTCGCGGCTTTCATCGACGGATTCTGCGGGGCCGAGGTAAACGGAAGCAAGGGCATCGGGAATATTCCCGAATAAATCCAGCCGGCTCCGGAGAAGGCGCGCGCCCATTCTTAACTGCCCCAGTCCGCTTCCGGAATCCATCGCGAGAAGCCCGGATTTCCCTTCCGCGTTTTGAAAATAAGGATTAAAATCGGAAGCTGTTTTAACCCAGGCCATCAACAGCACCGGATCTAAATTTTCCGTCACGGCCGCCTCGACCACCGGAAGCGAAAGAATTTGTTCGGCATTCCAGGAATTTCCCCGGTACTGAACGGTGATTTTTCTGGACTTCGGTTGAATCTGAATCCGGTAATGCGCGCCGAGTTTCTCTTCCAGCGCTCTGCGAAGCGTACGCGAATAGAGAGCCCGGGAATCCGTGAAAATCAAAGAGATTAATTTATCCGAAGCCTCGGCCACGCGCGGCGCTTTTGTAAGGGCGCGCGCCGGAACACTTTGAATCAGACTCGGGACGATATAAGCGATTTCCGGTGAAATTTCACGGAGAGAAACCCCGGAATCCAAAACAATGACTTCATTTTCCACAAGCTTTTCAAGATACTCGCTTCCGATCTCGTGTAGGGAAATATTTTCCGGCGGCTCCGGCGGGCTCGGCGGCGCAAAAATGAAATAAAAAATCCCGGCGAGCAATAAAAGAACACCGGCGGTAATAAGCAAAAACCGCACGCGATGTTCCGGTAAAAACAAAACCCGGAGAATAGACTG
>JAISUZ010000023.1 GCA_031271785.1 Fibrobacter sp.
CCTCGCGTTTTTACGCAATCGGGACAATCGCGAGGAACTCAATAGCGTGAGGCAGGCGGAGGGCGGCGCAGCCGGTGCCGCAGGCACGGGAGCAAAGCGAACCCCGGAACCACGCCGACACGGCGCTTTACAGTGGACCCTGATCCCGAACTTGTTTTGCGCATCAATTAAGTCGCACTTTCATGTAAAACTTTCCAAGTCTGCACCGCCGCTTGGTCAGGATCAGGGTGATGGACGACCGGGATGGTTGTGGTGGCGCCGGGGCACGCCCAATTCATTCGGAACAGTGCTTGTATTCATGATTGACATCCTCCGGAGCGCCACACGCGTTCCGCGTTCGCGATGACAAGAAGGAGTGCGGCTCGTGAAGAGATTACTTTACCCTGCGTTTGACTGTTCCTGATATTTTTCGAGAATGCAATTTTCAATGTGTTCCTTTAACTGCCGCGTGACCGGGTTATAAATGGATCGGTATTCTTCTCCTTTATAAAACGGGTCGTTCGGGTAAGCGACAAAGAATCCGTTGGCGCCGTCCACAATGCGAAGCCCCGTTAAAAGCAGTTGATCGTTTAAAAGTACCCGGGCAAACGCTTTTGTTTTGCCGAGGTTCCCTTCTTTCAGCGGATACACTTGAACGTGAGTGACAACCAAACAATCAAAAAGAATTTCCTTTTCGGTTTTGGGTTTGGTTTCTTTTTTATGGTTAGCCATGCGGCGCCTCCTGGTAATAAAGTGAACCCCAAACGGGGCAGCTTTATTAAAGCAAAACGGATGCCACAAAAAAAGCCTCAAATTCATTCAAATTCGAGACTTTTCAAAAAATCAATGTGTTTAATCGGCGATTAAGCGGTGATTAACCTTGAACGGCATCGGACATGCTGAAGATCGGCATATACATGGCAACGAGCATAAAGCCCACGGCGCCGCCGAGCACCACGATAATGAGCGGTTCGATCATGGATGTGACCGCGTCAATGGCCGCTTCTACTTCTTCGTCATAAAAGTCCGCGACTTTCAAAAGCATTCCGCCCAAGTTACCGGTGCGTTCACCGACTCCCGTCATTTGCACAACCATCGGCGGGAAAATTTTCGTTTCCTTCATCGGTTCGGCAATGGGTTTACCGCCCGCAATCGCTGTGGATACTTTTAGAATAGCGGCTTCTACCGCCATGTTGCCGGCCGTTTTGGCGGTGACCTGGAGTGCGTCGATAATGGAAACGCCCGCGTTCAAGAGTGTTCCCAACGTTCTTCCGAAACGCGCAATGGCGTTTTTGGTTTGCAAGTCGCCGAGTTTCGGTACTTTCAGCATTAAGTAGTCAAACTGATAACGGAGCCGCGGCACTTTTAATACGACACGGATAGCGACAATAAAAGCGATCACCAGCAAAATCCAAAAAGCGGCGTAATCTTTCAAGAGGTTGGAGGCGTTCATCACCATCTGCGTAGGCCACGGGAGCGCGCCGCCGATAGAGTCAAACATTTCCGCAAATGTCGGCACCACGAAAGTAAGCATCGCAATCACCACAAACACCGCAACAATCGCGACCATCGCCGGGTAAGTCATGGCTTTTTTCACTTTACGTTTTAAGCGTTCGCTCGCTTCCTGATAATCGGCTAGGCGAAGCAAAATGCCTTCCAAGATACCGCCCGCTTCGCCGGCGGCCACCATGTTCACATAAAGCGTGTCAAATACTTTCGGATGCTGCCCGAGTGCGTCGGCGAGAGTGGAGCCGCCGTTAATGCTCATGCTCACCTTGTGAATTACGCTTTTCAAAGCCGGGTTATCGGTTTGCTCTTCCAGAATGTTTAAGCACTGAAGCATGGGAAGCCCGGCGGAACACATGACGGAGAACATTCGGGTAAAACGGCTGATGTCTGCGGCCCTGATACCGGTGCCGATTTTAAAACTGATTTCGGTCGGTTTTTTCTTTACAAATTGAATCACCAAACGTTTCCGGCGCAGTAACGATTCCGCTTCGGCTTTGCTCGCGGCTTCGATCTGTCCGTCAAAAACGTTCCCTTGTGCATTTTGAGCTTTATAAAGAAATACGGCCATGCTAGATTCCTTTTTCCATCAACAGTTTTTCCAACTGATCCGGGTTTGAAGATTTTGCGATCGCATCGAAACGATCCACTTTGCGTTCCGCCACCAAATCACACAGACGCATGTTCATGGTATTCATTCCGAACTTCTGCCCGATTTCAATCATGGATTCGATTTGATGCACTTTGTCATCGCGAATCAAGGCGCGAATACCCGGAGTGACGTTCATGACTTCATAACACATGACGCGCCCGCCGCCGATTTTGGGAATAAGCGTTTGACAAATGACGCCTTGAAGCACAAACGAAAGCTGGGTACGGATGGTTTGCTGTTCGCCTTTCGGGAACGCATCCACAATACGGTTAATGGTTTGCACGGAAGAGTTGGTATGCAGTGTGGCAAAAGTCAAGTGACCCGTTTCCGCAATGGTGAGAGCGGCGCGAATCGTTTCCAGGTCGCGCATTTCACCGATCAGCACCACATCGGGATCTTGGCGAAGCGCCATTTTTAAAGCCTGAGAGAAACTGGATGTGTCGTTCCCTACTTCGCGCTGGTTGATCATGCAGCCTTGATGTTTGTGCAGAAATTCAATCGGATCTTCTACCGTCAAAATATGATCGTGGCGTTCCTTATTGATTTTATCGATCATCGCCGCAAGCGTTGTGGATTTACCGGAGCCAGTGGCTCCGGTCACGAGAACGAGCCCTGAAGGACGCGTGGTGAATTCACCCATGATCGGCGGGAGCCCGAGTTCACGGAAGGTTTTGATTTCCAGAGGAATAATACGAAGCGCAAGCGCTACGCAGCCGCGCTGCAAATAGGCGTTCGCACGGAAACGCGCGAGGTTCTGAATTCCGAAAGAAAAGTCGCATTCCTTATTGAGCTCAAACTGCTTTTTCTGCATTTCATTCATGAGCGAATAAGTGATTCTCATGGTTTCATCGGGTTTCAGCTTTTCCATGCCGAGCGGGGTTAATTTTCCGGATAAACGAATTAAGGGAGGACTGCCGGCAGTAATATGAAGGTCGGAAGCTCCGCGCTTCACCATTTCGGAGAGAAGTTCTTGAATATTGTAAGCCATGAGGTGAATATACCATAATTTAATTAATTAAGTTTAGGTTTTTTGGGCAAGAAACGAGAAAAATAGCGGATTGCCCAAAAAGAAACCCGGCAGGTAAGCCTGCGTTTGTTTTTCAAAAAATTCTGTCTTTTCCATAGAAAAAGATGTATATTTTTTACAATTATTCCAAGTTGGAATATATAGGTTTTTTTATGAATCGTTACGATTTGGTCCTTTTAGGGCTCATTTTAGAGCACGAATGCAGCGGTTACGACATCATCACGCAAATCCGCGTGCGTGAGTTAGACCGTTGGGCAAAGATCAGCACCTCCACGGTTTATAACCGCTTGACCCGTTTAGAAAAAAACGGAGCCATTTCGGGCCGCGTGGAACGCGACGGCAACCGGCCGGAGCGTACTATTTTCTCAATTACCGATAAAGGAAGAGAAATCCTCCGCAAGGAAATCGTGAAGCATTTGACGGGTTTTAACGACGATCCCCGCACCCTCGGTTACGCGTTTCTTTACGGAATTGTGCCTAAAGAAGTGATTCGCTCGCTTGAGGTGCACGAAAAACGCTTAAATCAGGAAGTGGACCGCTTAACGGAAATGATTCAGGCGGAACCCCGCCCGACCCTTTACCCGGAAGGCCCTTTTTTGAATTGTATGTCCCGCGATCATATTTTGGTGGAATTAAAGTATGTGCGGGCCGCCATCGCTATTTTGAAAGATCCGATTCGCAGCCAAAAATTAAACGGCTATTTCCGGATCAATTTCGGTTCCCGGAACTTTGACGATGCCGGCGAATCTTCGAGCTTAAACAAAACAACTCACTCTTAAACGGAGACCTCATGGCTAACGAAAAAGCAAAACGCCCCACTCAAAAACCGAGAGCGAAGAAGCCCGCCAAGTCCGATAAGGCTTGCTGCTGCAATTCGACTCAATACGGTTATTTTGACGACGTTCGCAAAGAATATATTTTGACAAACCCCGCTACCCCTATCAAATGGTGCAATTATGTAGGCACTTTGAATTTCGGCGGGATTGTGGATACGACCGGCGGCACGCTGATTTGTAAAGGCGACCCGGCTCTGAACCGCATTACCAAATATATCGCTCAAATGCCGAGTTCGGATTTTAAGGCAAGTACGGTTTATATCCGCGTTAAAGACGGTAAGTCTTATCAGGTTTTTTCTCCGTTTGTAACTCCGACATTGATTCCGATGGACAAGTGGGAATGCCGCATTGGGCTTTCTTATTCGCGCTGGATTGCCGAAGTGTTCGGACTCCGCATTCAAATTACGATTTTTGTGCCGACAGGCTCTAACACGCTCCTCCAGGATATTCAGGTCACGAACATTTCCCGCGCGGCGAAAGAAATAGATGTTATCCCTGTTTACGAATTCAGCCATTTTGAAGCCGAAAAGCAGCTCACAAACGCCGACTGGGTTCCGCAAACCATGACTTTGAAGGCGCACCCGGAAAAAACGGGGCACCTGGTTCTCGAGCAATACGCTTATATGAAACGCGATTACGCGGTGAACTATGTAACCGCCGATGCCAAAGTTTCCAGTTTCGACGGCGATCGCCGCCAATTCCTGGGCGCGAACGAAATGGGCAGCTGGGCGCTCCCGCTTGCTCTCGGTGAAAAAGAACTCTCGAACAGCGAATGCGACCGCGGCGATAATATCGCGGCTCTCATGATTCACGCCGGAAAACTTGCTCCGAAAAAAACTTTCCGCACCTGTACCCAACTCGGTCAGGAACAAAGTCTGAAAGTAGCGGCTAAAGCGATTAAGAAATACCGCGATTTGAAAAATGTTGATAAGGCTTTCGATGAACTCGCCAAGTTCTGGACCGATTATCTTTCCGCTATTGAAGTGAAAACTCCGGATGCTTCGTTTAACTCTATGGTGAACGTGCATAATCCGCGCCAGTGCCACACTACGAAAAACTGGAGCCGTTATCTTTCTCTGTATCAACTCGGTTACGGTACCTCACGCGGTATCGGTTACCGCGATTCGAGCCAGGATTTGCTCGGCGTGATGAGTCACATGCCCGAAGAAGCGCTTGAACTCGCGAAAAATCTTCTTTCCGTACAACGTCCGGAAGGCAACGCCATGCACCAGTATTTGCCTTCCAAACTGATTCTCGGCGAAGGCGATGAAGCAAACGAAGGCGATTCCCGCGAAAAAGCGGCGGACGGTTACTGCGACTGGTACGGCGATGACCATTTGTGGATTGTTCTCACGATTGCCGGCTACCTGAAAGAAACCGGAAACCTCAATCTCTTGAAACAGGAAATTCCGTTCTACGAAAAAGGCAAGAAACGCGCCGAACGCCAAAAAGGTACGGTTCTCGATCACTTGCAGCGGAGCCTCCAATTCACTCACGATCACATGGGCAAGCACGGGATTCCGCTTCTCGGTTTTGCCGACTGGAACGATACCATGAATCTCGCTCCGGGCGCCGAATCCACATTCAACGCAAGTCTTTACGGAAAAGCGCTTTTGGAGATGATGGATATTTGCGAAGCTACTGGCGATATGAAGTCTCTTGAAAAATACAAGAGCTGGTATCAGGAAGTGAAAAAAGCCTTGAACGATAACGTTTGGGACGGCGCGTGGTGGAAACGCTGGTTCGACAAAGACGGCGTGGCTTACGGTTCCAAAGATCAGAAATACGGTAAGATTCACTGTAACGGTCAATCCTGGCCGGTGATCAGCGGCCTTGCCGAAGGCGAACGGGCGCGCAAAGCTCTCGACAGCGTGAACAAGTATTTGAATACATCGAACGGGATCAAGCTTTCCTGGCCGGGTTATAAGGGTTTCGATCCGAAAGTCGGCGGGATTTCCACGTATCCTCCCGGAGCGAAAGAAAACGGCGGGATTTTCCTCCACGCAAACCCGTGGGTGATGATTGCCGAAACGATCATGGGCAACGGCGACCGCGCTTACGAATATTACAACCAAATTAACCCGGCGGCTAAAAACGGCAAGCTGGATGAGTTCGAATCCGAACCTTACTGCTATCCTCAAAATATTTTGGGCAACGAACATAAGCAATTCGGTTTGGCGCGCAACGCCTGGCTTTCGGGTACGAGTTCCTGGACTTACCAGGCCGCGACTCAGTACATTCTCGGCATTCGCGCAAGTTTCAGCGGGTTGATTATCGACCCGTGCATTCCTTCTTCCTGGGAAGGTTTTGAAGCGACACGCAAATACCGCGGGGCGACTTACCAAATTACGGTGAAGAACCCTAAGGGAATTTGTAAGGGTGTTGAAAAAATGGTTGTCGATGGTAAAGAAATCGACAGTAATGTGGTTCCGTTCTTCAAGAGCGGTACGCATAAAATTGAAGTGACTCTCGGGTAATTTTCTTTAATCAAGTTTCCAAAAGCCCTGCCTTTCGGCAGGGCTTTTTTTGTATAGAGAAATTCAAAGGATTGCACATTTCATGCCTGAAAATAAAGATTCCGCGCTTCGAGTCACTAGTTTTATGAAAACCGAGAATTGCACGCATGGGAATGGGAATAGAAATGTGATTCCGGATTTCGATTCACAATTTAAACAGGACAATAACGATGGGATCATCGCAGACCTGGAAAATCTTGCACGCCGGACCGAACTATGGGGGTAGCGAAAAACCTGCCGTACGCGCCGGCGACTAACAGAAGCCGATGATGCGCGGACGATCAGCAGGATTGAAGCGAGGGGGACACTCCCCCTTTTAATTATTTCGGTTTATCCGCGGATCAGGTTCAGCGCGCTACCGGCCTTAAACCATTCCCATTGCTGATTGTTGTAAGTGTGCAGCAAAAAGATTTCGTCGAAGGTGCCGTCTTCGTGAGTGATCATCAGTGTGAACGGTTTTCCGGGCGCAAAAGTTTCGAGTCCGAGAATGTCGAACTGATCTTTTTCCCGGATTTTGTCGTAGTCCGCCGGGGTTTCAAACGTGAGCGCGAGCATTCCCTGT
Source organism: Fibrobacter sp. (assembly GCA_031271785.1). Classification (GTDB taxonomy): domain Bacteria; phylum Fibrobacterota; class Fibrobacteria; order Fibrobacterales; family Fibrobacteraceae; genus JAISUZ01. The sequence continues at coordinate 7,079 of JAISUZ010000023.1, forward strand.
TTTTTCAGGTTTGTTTCGTGAATGCGGGCAAAACTTTTGACGATCACCGCTTTGACTCCGAGGAAACGAGGTTCCATCGCGGCGTGTTCGCGGCTTGATCCTTCGCCGTAGTTTTCATCGCCGATCACAATGGAGCCGAGCCCGGCATCGCGGTAATATTTGGCGAGGTCCGGGACCGCCATCCACTCTCCGCTCAAGCTTTGAACGCGGTTTGTTTCTCCGTTGAACGCGTTGGTGGCGCCGATTAAAAGGTTGCGGGATATGTTTTCCAGATGCCCGCGGTATTTGAGCCAGGGACCCGCCATGGAGATATGGTCGGTGGTGCATTTTCCTTTTACCTTAATGAGGAGCGGGACTTTTTTCGGGTCCTTGCCGTCCCACGGCGCAAACGGTACGAGAGCTTGAAGGCGGTCGCTCTTTTCCGGTATCCGGACTTGAATGGCAGAGCCGTCTTTTGCCGGCGCCTGGTAACCTGCGTCGGGCGCTTCGAACCCTTTTTCCGGAAGTTCTTTGGTTTCGGGCGGCGTTAAACGCACGCTTTCACCGCGTTCGTTTGTGAGCGAGTCGGTGTCCGGATTAAACAGGAGGCTTCCGGAGAGAGCGGCAATAACCGCCATTTCCGGGCTGCAGACAAAGGCGTGTGTGTTCGGGTTTCCGTCGGCGCGTTTGGCAAAATTCCGGTTAAACGAATGGACGATGGAGTTCAATTCTTTTTTGTCGGCGCCGAGACGGTCCCACATACCGATACAGGGGCCGCAGGCGTTGGTCATGATGGTCGCGCCGAACTTTTCGAATACCGCCATGATGCCGTCGCGTTCGGCGGTATGGCGCACGAGTTCCGAGCCCGGGTTGATTATTAAAGGTACTTTCGGTTTTAATCCTTTTTCGAGCGCCTGCCGAATTAAATTTGCCGCCTGATAAAGGTCTTCATAACTCGAATTGGTGCAACTTCCGATCAAAGCGGCGCTCACCGGCGCCGGGGAATTAAATTCTTTCAGCGATTCGCTCATGTTTTCCACGGAGAATGCGCGGTCGGGGCTGAACGGGCCGTTGTAATGCGGTTTTAATTCCGAGAGATTGATTTCAATGACGCGGTCAAAATATTTTTCCGGCGCGGTTTCGATTTCGGCGTCGGCCCGGAGATGTTCCGCAATTTTGTTTGCCGCGAGAGCCACGGCTTCACGGCCTGTGGATTTCAGATAACGTTCCATGGAGTCATCGTAACCGAAAGTGGAGCAAGTGGCTCCTGCTTCGGCGCCCATGTTTGCAATTGTCGCTTTCCCGGTGGCGCTAAGACTGCGCGCGCCTTCGCCGAAATATTCGATAATCGCGTTGGTGCCGCCTTTTACGGTGAGGATTCCGGCGAGTTTTAATATTACATCTTTGGCCGAAGCAAAGCCGGAGAGCTTTCCGGTTAGTTTTACGCCGATGATTTTCGGGTATTTCAATTCCCAAGGAAGATCCACCATGGCATCGACGGCATCCGCGCCGCCCACGCCGATAGCGAGCATGCCGAGACCGCCGGCATTGACCGTGTGAGAGTCAGTGCCGATCATCATGCCGCCGGGGACCGCATAATTTTCAAGAACGACCTGATGAATGATTCCCGCGCCCGGTTTCCAAAAATCAATACCGTATTTCGCGGAAACCGATTCCAAAAATGCATAGACTTCTTTATTTTCTTCAAGCGCCCGCGGCAAATCTTTGGCAACGCCATCGCGCGCGGTGATCAGGTGATCGCAATGCACCGAAGACGGTACCGCTGTTTTCGCTTTGCCCGCGGTCATGAATTGGAGGAGAGCCATTTGAGCGGTGGCATCTTGCATGGCCACGCGGTCGGGATGAAATTCGGCAAAATTCGCGCCGCGCTGATAAACGCAATCCACGCCCGATTCGATCAAGTGTGAATAAATAATTTTTTCCGCAAGCGTTAAAGGACGGTTTAACATTTTCCGCGCCCGAGCTACGCGCCCCGGAATTTTGGCGTAAAGAGCCCGAATCATTTCCAAATCAAAAAGCATAATCACCTCAAAGTATTAAGCATTTATAGGGCACCCTAAAAATTGCTTTGCGTTCGTGAAATCTAGCAAAAACCGAGCAGAAGCAGGAGTGAAAATTGACTGTATCGGTGATACAGCCAATTTGAACGACGAACTGATGCGATGTGTTTTTACAGATTTCATAGGAAATGAATTTTTAGCGGGGCCCTATAATTAAATAACCGAGATAAATTCCGTAAAGGGCGGCAAACACAACGCCTTCGGGCCTTGAAATGCGGCGCCCCGAAAAGAATATCGGCAAACAAAGTAAAGAAACAAAGATCATGACCGGAATATCAAACCGGATAGCCTCCGGCGAAACGGGAATTCCTTGCGGCGTGAGCAAAAGCGAGAAACCGAGTACGCCGAGAATATTAAATATTCCGCTTCCGACCACATTTCCTACGGCGATATCGTGTTCCCCTTTCAAAGAGGCGACAATGGAGGTGACAAGCTCCGGGAGAGAAGTGCCTGCCGCAACAATGGTGAGTCCGATCATTAAATCACTCACTCCGAAAAACTTGGCGATAGATACCGCGCTGCTCACTAAAAATTTTGAGCCGAGCACCAAAAAAGCAAGTCCGAGAATCACCCAAAAAATATTGAGGAGCAAAGCCGTCTTTTTTTGCGGAGCGGATTCTCCGGTATTGTGCTGTTTTTCGCGGCGGCCCATATAAATTTGAAACCCGACGTAAAGAAATATCCCGAGCGACAAAATCATTCCCGAAATCCATGTCAATGTACCGCTTCTCGCCATAAAATAAAGCAAAACCGAAACAAAAATCATGATGGGGACTTCTACCCGGATCATGCGGCTCGAAACTTTCAGAGGGAGAATGATTGCGGAAATACCGAGAATTACAAGCACATTAAAAATGTTACTCCCCACCACATTCCCGATGACAATGCCCGCATTTCCGGTGCTTGCCGCTTGTAAACTTACGGCAAATTCGGGAGAGCTGGTGCCGAACGCCACTACCGTGAGACCGATAATCATGGGAGAAATCCCGATGAACAGCGCCATCCGGGAAGCTCCCAAAACAAGCCTCTCGGCGCCTACCACCAAAAGGAGAAGCCCGGCTATTAAATAAAGAACAATCACTTTTACCTCTCCCTCACCGAAAAATTCACGAATTCGCGGCTAAAAAGTCACGGCGATGTTGTGCAAATTCCGCTAAATAGGTTTTCGCTTCTTTTACCATCGCTTCGGGAGTGTAACCGAATTTCTTTTCGAGGACACCGGCCGGAGCCGAGGCGCCGAAGCGGCAAAGTCCGATGGTTTTTCCAAAGCCGCCCACCACTTTTTGGAATAAAAGCGGAAGTCCGCTCGAAAGCGCGAGCACCGGGGTCCAAGAGGCAATGATGCTTTCCTGATATTCCTTGCTTTGCTTTTGAAAACGGCTCGGGGAAATCATGGAAACAACGCGCACCGCAAGCCCTTCGCCGCGAAGAATTTCCGCCGTCAAATGGTTCAGGTAAACGTCGGAACCGTTTGCCACGAGCGTGAGTCCGGGAAGTTTGCCGGCTTCCGTGTTATCGCTTACGATATAAGCTCCTTGACGGCATTTTTTTGCTTCCTGATAATGAGTGGATTTTGCGGAAACAGGGAGCGCTTCCACCACCTGGCGCGTTAAAATCAAAGCGGTCGGGCTTTCCGAATTTTCAAAAGCCATTTCCCAAGCCGTAACGGTTTCCGCGGCATCTGCCGGACGGAGCACGAGCATCTCGGAATCTCCGTTTTTCTTTTCCAAAAGTTCGAGCAGGCGAATTTGAGTTTCGTGTTCGATCGGTTGGTGAGTCGGGCCGTCTTCGCCGACGCGGAAGCTATCGTGAGTAAACACATACTTTACCGGAAGCCCCATGAGGGAAGCGAGCCGGATCACCGGTTTCATGTAATCGCTGAACACAAAAAAGGTGGCGCAAATGGGATAAAGCCCCGGGTACAAAGCGATACCGCAGGCAATTGCTCCCATGGTGAGTTCTGCCACACCGACCTGAACAAACGCTCCTTTGAAATTCCCCGGACGGAAAATACCGGTTTTATCGAGAAACGCTTGTGTGTTATCGCTGTTGGAGAGATCGGCGGAGCTGCAAATAATATTTTGGAAATTTTCCGCGAGGTAACCGAGAACCGTGCCCGAGGTCACGCGGGTAGCTACGCCCTCTTTTACGGGGAGTGCGGAAAGATCGAGAGAGATTCCCTTGCCGGAAATCCAGGAATCCAACTTGGCGGAAAGTTCGGGATTTTTTTCATCCCAGGCTTTTTTCTCCGATTTCCAGGCTGCAGCGGCTTTTTTTAATTCGGCAAGGCGTTCTTCGAGCGCCGCGCTGACTTCCGGAAAAATCCGGAACGGATCTTCCGGGTTCCCGCCGAGACCTTTGATTGTATTTTCGGTAGAAGCTCCCGCCGCATTGAGCGGCTGACCGTGCGTTTCTACCCGGCCTTCAAAAGAAGTTCCGTCTGCCGCCACGGCTCCTTTCGCCATAGTGGTATGCCCGATGATAATAACCGGTTTTTCGGTTTCCGCCCACGCCGCTTGAAACGCTTTACGGAGCTGCGCAATATCGTTTCCGGCACATTCAATAACGCGGAAACCCCATGCTTCATATTGTTTTTTAAAATCGTGGCTCATGACTTCTTTAGTGCAGCAGGAAAGCTGAACCTGATTTGCATCGTAAAAGAAAATGAGATTCGAAAGTTTTAAATGCCCGGCCACGCGCCCCACGCCGTAAGCGATTTCTTCTTCCACAGAGCCGTCGGAAACCAGCACCACGGTTTTGTGAGCTAAAATATTTCCGAAGCGTTCCACCATAAAACGTTCGGCAATGGCGGAACCGAGAGCGACCCCATGCCCGAGCCCGAGCGGGCCCGATGTATTTTCAATACCTTCGTGAACGGAGAGTTCCGGATGCCCCGGCGTGCGGGAATCCAGTTGTCTGAAATTTTTAAGATCTTCGAGTTGAAGCCTTCCGGTAAGGACGAGTTCCGAATAGAGGAGCGGCGACATGTGTCCCGGATCCATAAAGAAACGATCGCGGGCAATCCACTCCGGATTTTCCGGATCAAAGCGGAGAAACTCGCTGAAAAGAAGAGAAATAGCATCTGCAGCACCCATCGCGCCGCCCGGATGACCCGACTTTGCCTTTTGCACCATCGCGGCGGAAAGAATTCGGACATTGTCGGCCATTTTTCTCACGACTTCATCTTTCACTGGAACCTCAAAAAGAAGATAAGCATTTGCGCGCCAAAGCTAGTTTTTTTTACAATGTTCCGCAAGTTGGTACCTCAAAAAAACTATATTCCGGGCATAGTTGTTTTCCTTTGAAGAGAAAGGACTTTTTATTTTATGGCATTTATCCGCAATTTACTGCATCCGGCAGGAATTATCGGCACGGTTCTCGCGATACTTATCCCTTTCTTTATTTACCTCGCTCCCCATATCGGGCTTAAAGATTTCCTTGCCTTCGGCGATATGCGGTTTACATTCCCGCTATTCTTTATCCAGTTTATCGGCGGGCTTCTCCTTTTTATTTCCCTTTTTAAAGATGCCGCAAGCTGGATCAAAACCCAATTACCCGCCAAGACATTCCTTATTTTAATCGGAATCTTTGCCCTTGCGGTAACGATTTTTGCCGCAACGAATATCGAAGCGCGGCACCGCGTTCAAAGCGATGAAAGCATTTTTCTTTCCGTCGCTCAAAATTTTTACAACTCCCATACCTCGGGAACTTGCAATCAGGGCATTTTTGAAGACGGTTCGTTAAACTGCCTCCAGGATACGCATACTTTTAAAACCAAAGGGCTTTCGTTCCTTTACTTTTTAGGAATGCCTCTGTTCGGGAGCGATCTGCACTGGATTTTTAATTTCCATCTCGTTCTCCTGTTTTTCACGATTCTTATATTCTTCTTTGCTCTGAACGCCTGGCTCAAAAGCCCGCTTTTTGCCGCCATTGCCGCATTCCTGCTTGCGCTTCAACCGACGCTCCTCTTTCAATTCCGGGCAATGTCCGTGGAACCGCTTTATGTATTTCTGCTCGCACTGGCGCTTCTCGTTTGGAAATGGGCGCTCGATCGCAACACGTTAAAGCACTGGATTTTATTCGCGCTTTTGCTCGCCTTCTTTGCCCAGACCCGGCAGGAAACCGTCTTTTGTTTCCTCGCCTTTATCGTTCTTTCACTCCCGAAAATCCTCGATAAAAAAGATGCGAAAGCGCCGGCTTTTTTCTTCACGCTTTCTCTTTTCTCCGTTCCCATTCTCTTTACCATCAGCTACTTTCAGGGTTACGGTTTTCAGGGCGGCGAATACAAAGCGCACGGACATTTCATTGAAAACATCTCCCGCAACTGGGAAGTAATGACAAGACCGCTCGGCGCCGACGGGCTCCTCGCAAACCCTTTTCTCTCTTACTTTACTTACCTCGCGGCAATCGGGCTTTGCATTTTCCTGTTTATAGTCATCCGGGATTTTTCTCAAAAAAAATACGGCAAGAGCATTCCGGTTTTTCTTTTTCTGGTGCTTTACCACATTCAAGCCTATGCGATTTTTGAAAACGTCTCCGGCGATTTCACCATTGAAATCAACCAGCGTTATGTACTCGTCCTTTTCCCGCTCATGGCGTTCCTCGCCGCGATCCCGCTTTACTACCTCGTTTATTTCTTATTCCACAAACGTTTTTCGGCACAGCTGCAATTTATTGCCGCCGTTGTTTTTGCGGTTCTGCTCTCGGCAAATACTTTCCGATACCATGAAAGTTTCAAGAAAAACATCATGTATAACCGTAATCATTTAACCTCGGAACAGGTAGAAATTCACAAGTGGCTTTCCACTCTGCCGGGCGCGAAAAACGCATTATTTGTGTATGCGCGCCCTTATCATTTCGTCGGTTACGGTTATTCTTCGGTTCACTACGATCACATCCGTTCCATGACGGACAGCGAACTCGAAAAACTGCTTGAAAAATACAACGGCGAAGTTTATTACCTCCGCGGGCTGGATTGCTGGGACAGTAAAACATATCACGCTAAAGCGGTCGAGCACCGCATTCCCACCACTTGCGATATTTTTGAAAAAGAAAACAAATTAACGCCAATATATCAATCAAGCGTACTGAACAGTTACCGCTTAAACGTTTCAAAAATTGAAAAAAGGAAACGTTTTCACCCCGAGGATTTTATTGCCTCGCTTACCTTAAATAACGAAGGCGAAAACGGGATGGTAGTGCGGACGGAAACCAAAGAAGCGGCGGCACAAGAACCCTGGATGTTGCGCGTCACGCTGAATGAATCCAAAGAACTGTTAAACGTACCTCTCGGAGCATCGAAAATTCAATACGATACTCTCCGGAGCGCCGATTCCCTGATTCCGGGTTACAACCGCTTCCGCGCCGTTGTATCGAATGCCGTAAGCGGCGATACGCTTTACAACGAAACGTTCGATCAATTTTTTGATAACGGCGGGAAAACCGTTTCGCTCGTTTCTATTCCTGTTTTCGGAACAAGGCAAGACTGGGGACAACTCCAAAAAAATCTTTCGGTAGAAGGAAACCCGCTCACCATCGACGGTAACGTTTATTCCGAAGGCTTCGGCACTCACGCGAGTTCAATTATCCAATTCAAACTCGAAAAAGGATATTCTCATTTTGCGGCCGCCGTCGGGCTTGATGATGAAGCGATATGCAGCGACGGATTTAAATTCCGTGTTCTCGGCGACGGCGTTCTTTTATACGAATCCCCTCTCGTGGCTCCCCTTCAGGTTTTTTCACTGATGGTCCCGATTCAGCAAGTGAAAATACTCAGTCTGGAATCCGACCGGGCAGGTTCCATGGACTGCGATCATGTGAATATTGTATTCCCCACCCTAACCCTTGCGTTATAGCTTATGTTACTATCCGTTATCGTCCCGCTTTACAACGAAGAAGAGGTTGTCGAAAAAACCTTCCGCACCCTCGAAGAAGAACTCCGCTCGGTGGAGCATGAACTCGTATTTGTAAACGACGGTTCCAAAGACCGCACGCTTGAAATTCTCGAACCGCTCGTACGGGGAACGCACCATAAAATCGTTTCTTTCAGCAGAAACTTCGGGCACCAGGCCGCTTTCAGCGCCGGACTCCGGCATGTAACGGGGCAAGCCGTGGTGATTATCGACGGCGACCTTCAAGACCCGCCCGCCCTCATTCACGAAATGCTTGAAAAATGGCGCGAAGGCTATCAAGTCGTTTACGCACAACGCCGCAAACGCGCCGGAGAAACTTGGTTCAAAAAAATCACGGCGCATTTTTATTACCGCATACTCCATTCCCTAACGAGCATTGAGATTCCGCCGGACACCGGCGATTACCGCTTAATGGACCGCTGCATTGTCGAGCAGCTGAACGGACTCCCGGAACGCAGCCGCTTTTTACGCGGGCTCGTTTGCTGGGTCGGATTCAAACGCATCGGCGTCACTTACGACCGCGCCGAACGCGCCGCCGGCGTATCCAAATACCCGCTCCGCAAAATGCTCCGCCTCGCTATCGACGGCATCACAAGTTTCAGCACCACGCCGCTGAAAATCAGTTTTATGGCAGGGTGTATCGCTACGATCATTGGGCTCGGCGTATTTATTTGGAGCTTCCTTGAAAAAGTGCTCGCCCCGGAAACCACGGTACCGGGCTGGGCATCTCTCATGGCCGCAATCGTTTTCTTCGGCGGCGTACAGTTAATATCCATCGGCATTGTCGGGGAATATATCGGCCGCATTTACGAAGAGGTTAAACAGCGCCCGCTCTACATTGAGGACAAGTGTGAAAAATAAACTGTTCGTTATGAGTGCGCCGAGCGGAGCCGGAAAAACAACACTCAAAGACTTGGTCATCACGGAATTTCCCGACATCCATTATTCCATTTCCGCCACCACGCGGGCGCCGCGGGAAGGTGAAATCAACGGCGTTCATTATTTCTTCAAGACAAAAGAAGAATTCTTTTACATGATCGAACACAATCTGTTGGTGGAATGGAACGAAGTTCACGGAAATTACTACGGCACGCCGAAATGTTTCGTGGAAGAAACGCTCGCCGCCGGTTTCCGTGTAATTTTCGACCTCGATGTTTTCGGAAAAATGAACTTCGATAAAGTGTATCCCGAATCGACGGGAATTTTAGTATTGCCGCCGAACTTTGAAGTTCTCGAGCAGCGATTGCGCGCCCGCAACACCGATTCCGAAGAAGTGATTCAGCTCCGTTTGAAAAACGCCAAAATGGAAATCGAATTTGCGAAAACATGCGGCAAATATGAATTTATCCTTATCAACGACAACCTTGAAAAAACTGCCGATGAACTGCGGCAAATTTTACGAAAACAGGATTAAGAATTAAGGAAGGGGAGAATCTCCCTCTTTTTATTTCACTCCGCCAAATCTTGAAGCGTCACCACGGGAACGTCGAGATAATCTTTCCAGGATTCATTCTCGGTGAGAACCGTGTCGGCGCCCGTATGATAAGCGGTGGCGAGCTGCAAGGATTCTTCAAAAGTCATGTGATGCTCCGCCCGGTATTCGGCGGCCGCGGCCGCGATGGAAAAATCGACTTCCCGGGTCATCACCAACCGCGACCGTGAGAAAAATTCCTGATATTGCCGCGCAAGCACCGGATTCTTTTTCTCGTAGGCCCGGTGCGCCACCAAATGCAAAGTAACCGCGCTGAACACCAGTTTGGACGCTCTTTCGTAAACGGAATCCAAAACTTTAGACACAATGGGATAATAATCGGGATGATATTCCAAAAGCCGGATCAGCGGCGCGGAGTCCATAAATAAAATGCGGCTGTTCTCAATTCGTTTCATTTTTAATTCTCAAAGATTTCGGCATAAGCCGCATCGTCGCGCGTTCCGTAACGCACCATTTTCAGCCGTCCGGATTTCGGGTAATAATACCAAAGCATCCATTCGTTTGCCATGTCGGTTCTTCTGGTTTTGAGAAGAAGCGGTTTTTCCCCTTGATACCAATCTTTTTTTGAAGGGATCACGCGTTCGTAAGGGCGGTAAGTATGCACTTGTCCGTCTCCGTGACGTTCGATCAAGCCTTCTCCCCCGGCGCTCCATTTGATTTCAACGCCTTTCCCGTTTTCGCCTTTCGACTTTTCGCAGGAGGATGGGCCTTCGGGGCACCAGATAAAAGTTCTGAATCGAAAGTTTTCTTCTTGCATTTTGAATGTTTCCGCGCGGCGCGCGCCGCCGGTTTGGTAGCGGTCGTAAACGCCTTCCAGCGTTGCGGAACGTCCGTTATATTCCTCACAGCCTTTTTGTTTTACGGTAGCGACCCTTCCCGAGATCAATACGAGTATGTTGCAAGAACTTTCTTCCTTGTAAATAATTCCTTTCACTCCGTTTTTTTCTTGCATGCCGAGGTTCCCGGCTTCAAATTCGGCGCGGTCATCGGCAGCTCCGTTAATAATCGTTACATTATATTTTTCAGGATTGTTCGGCGATTTTTGCAAATAAACCTGCCCGGTGGCGGATTCGTAAATTCCGCTCAAATCCAAAGAACGCTGTTTGAATTCGGCAAGAGCGGCGCGTTTCACATAACCTTTCCCGAATTTGGTTTTGACGGGAATATACTCGGGCGGAGAATTTGATTTGACCTCCACATAAGTCACGACTCTTTTTCGTTTTCCTTTTTTATCCTTTTTATAGGAGACTTTTTTCTCTTTTTTGGGCGGAACCGGAAGTTCGCTCCAAGTATCCGCGTAAGTAAGTTCTCCCAAACGACTTTTTTCGGATGCATCCTTATAAACCCAAAGTCCTTCGCCGGCGAAACAGGCAAAGGACAATCCTAGAATCAAAATTAAGTATTTCACTCCCTGAACTTAGTTTTTTAAACCGGACAAATAACAGATTTTTCTTCTTTTTATTCATTTTTTTACTAAACTTATCGAATACATTTAAGGAGACCCCCTCATGAAAAAACTGTTCCTCGCTTCTATCATTGCTATTTCGGGAGCATTTGCTCAAGAAGTGGCGCCGGCGACGGCTCCTGTACCCGCACAAGCTCCGGCTGCAACCACAGTTACTCCGGCGACTCCCGCACCGGTACAACCCGTTGCAGCAACTACCGAAACCGCAACTCACGCTCCGGCAGCGGAACATCCCGTGACTACAGAAGTGGATGCGGCGCACCCTGTTGCAACCACCACCGAAACCGCAACTCACGCCCCGGCGGCTGAACATCCCGTAACTACGGAAGCTACTCCGGTCGCTCAAGCCGACAGCACTCCGGCTGCGGAACCGATAGCGGAAGCAGTTCCGGCAACGGAACCCGCCGCCACAAGCGCTCCGGAAGCAACACAGGAACCCGCGCCGGCTCCGGTAGTAATTGTCAATGTAATTGAACCCGAAAAACCGCATGTCACAAAAATCAGAGCCAAAAGAGTTGCTTTGATCGAAATCAATGAATTCAAATTCGATGTAAACGCAAGCTTTGAAATTCAAGCCGGCAAAACATTCTGGTCAAGCGAAGATGAACCGAGAAAAACCAACCTCGACGAATGGTGGGGGCGCGCCAACCTCGGTTTCGTGGCCGAAGCCAATGACTTCAAAGGACAAATTTTGCTTCACCTTTACCCGGGCGATTTAAGCAACTATGAGGAATTCAGCCGTAACGACGACAACTTCGCAAATAACGGCGAAAGAGAAGGTTACAAAAATGTCGATATTTTCGAACTTGAGGAAGCTTGGGCGATGCAAAAAACCCGGTTTGTGAATTTCAAGCTGGGCCGCTGGGAAGAAAACTACAAATCCGGTGATTTCTTCGGCGGATACCTGAACGGTTACAAAAAAGGTTTCCGTTCCACAACCACCGCTGAAAACCAATTCCAGTTCGGTTTAACTCCCATGAAAGGCGTGGACGTAAACGTGGCTTTCATCAGTACCGAATCCTTTTTGAATAAAGGCGATTTGCGTTTGATGTTTGAATTCTCGGAACTCAAAGGGCTTGAAAACATGACGTTCAATTTGGGTTACCGCACCAACGTTTTCGATAAAGTTTACAACTCCAACAGTGATGTGCGCCATCAAATCGCTTTGGCCGTAAAACTTGACGTGATTAAGAATACGTTCTCGCTCTTCGCGGAAGGCGCCTTGCTCAATATTGACGCTCAAGAAGTAGACGGCGAAGACAAAATCATCAAACCGAAAAAAGATATCGACATGACGCTCCCGGTAACCGGCGGTATCATTCTTCAAACACCGGTAGTGGATAGAGTTATCCTAGAAGCCGAATATATCAAAGACCGCGCCGATACCGAATTTGCGGAAACAAACAAGCATATCAAAGATGTGCTCGGCGCACTTTATTTGGAGAAAGACCTTACCAGCCGCTTCACACTTTCCGCCGGCTTCCACAGTTTCCAAAATTCGAGAGACTTTACTCTTTCCGGAAACTTGATCGGGCGCATCAACTGATTGATGATACTCTTTCCGAACGGCTCCCTGCAGGGAGCCGTTTTTTGATGTGCGAGAAAAGTTTTCGGCGCGATATGTTGCGCCGGCATGAAAGTTAATTACGAATAACGCCGATGCAGAGTCCCCGATCGGAGTCGGGAATAAACTCCGGAATTAAGCAACATCGCAGGAACACACTTGAAATTTCAAATCGGGCAGGGATGGTGACCCGCAGGGCGGAGACGCGCGAGTTACTTGACCGAAGTGATCGGTAAGCGCGGCTCCGTTGCACTTGGCTTTAGCCTTAGTGCAATACAGCCCGGCCGGCGCGATGCGCCGGGCACGCCAAAACTCAATCTTTGGCGTTTAAAATGCGGAGATAACTTTCATAGCGCGGGCGGCTGATTTTTCCGTTTTCCACTGCGCGAAGCACTGCACAACCCGGCTCGGAGATATGCAGACAATCACCGTACTTACAAGTGAATAAATCATCTTCAAAAAAACCGGGGAACGAACGCGCGAGTTCATGCCTGTCCAAATCGAGAATACCGAGTGCGCGAATGCCCGGCGTATCAATTACCATGCCGCCGCCCGGAAGGTCGAGAAGGCTTGAAGATGTAGTGGTGTGCCGCCCCTTTCCGTCTTTATCGCGCACATAGCCCGTGCGGAGTTCCGCCGAAGGTACTAACAAATTAATAAGGCTTGATTTCCCTACGCCGCTTTTCCCGCTGAACACCGAAACTTTACCGGCCGTAATGCGTTTCAATGCATCCAAACCTTCTCCGGTTTTGCAGCTGAAAGGAATAAAGCCGTCCACGAGTTTCACAAAGTCGAGAATCTCATTTGGGATTTCGGCAACAAGGTCGATTTTATTCAATACCATCACGAGCGGCAAATGATTCCAATTCGCCGCAAGAAGAAAGCGGTCGGCAAAGCCGTAACTGAATGAAGGCTGTTCCACGGAAGCCACGAGAATCACTTGATCGATGTTCGCGGCGAGCGTAAGTTCTTCGCGGATCCGGTCGCGCGGCCCCGGACGTTTCAGTTCCGATCGCCGCGGCTTCACTTTCACGAGAGAATATTCCCCGGCAAGCGTTACGCCAAGCACCACGGAATCTCCCACCGCCGGAAACTCGCCGAGTTCATCCACCACGGTCGCGCGGTAAATCGCACTCACCGTTTCTCCCGTACTCAGCCGCACTTCGAAGGTCCGGCGGTGCACTTCCTGCACCAATCCCTCAACCGTACATTCTTCGGAAAAATCGTTCACCGGATTTTTTAAACGCTTTAAACGCGGATTTTTAAACTCGCGGCTCCACCGTTCCTTCACCGGACGTTCGTCAAGAACTCCTTTTTCCCACATTTCCATAGCATTTACGCGCTTTGCGCGGTTTTCCCGCCGTGAAACATGAGTCCCTTTTTCATTTTCATTCCGGCTACTCATCGAAGACAAATGTAGTTTTTATCACATGAATACCGAAATGAGTCTCCTGTTAAAAATGCTTCGCCCCGGAAATATGCTGATCGCAATCATCACACTCGCCGCCGGTTTTTTTATTTCCGGCGTTTCCCTCGGGCAACCTCTTTTTTTACTCGAAGCTCTCGCCCTCGCCGCTGCCGTCGGGTTCGCCAATGTTCACAATGATATTCTAGATGTTCCCGCCGATAAAATAAACCGGCCCGGCCGCGCGCTTGCTTCCGGGAACGTTTCCGTACGCGCGGCAACCGTTCTTGCCGGAATCCTTTTTATACTTCCCGTACTGCTTGGAATCTTCATTTCTTTCACGCATACGGTTTTCTTTATTCTCCTCCTCGGCGCGCTTTATCTTTACAACGCCCGCTTGAAACACATTCCTTTGATCAAAAACATTTCCGTCGCGCTCCTTTGTATTTCACCGCTCGCGCTCGCTTACCTCGCCGGCAAAAAATTAAACGTCCTTATCCCGCTTGCCTTTTTTGCATTCCTGTTAACACTCGCTCGGGAAATTCTCAAAGATCTTGAAGATATCGAAGGCGACCGTATCGCCGAAATCACCACGCTGCCGCTCGTGATCGGAATCAAGCCCACTCAAAAAATAGTCCAGGCGCTCCTTATTTTAAGCGCCCTGATGCTCCCTCTCCCGGTTTTTGTCAAAATCTATCCGCTGTCCTTTTTGATACTCGGTTTACTCTCCGTAGTTCCGTTCCTCGTTCTCGGTTTCCGCCGAAACGCTCAAAACAAGTTTCGGGCAGCGCAGGTTCAAATCAAAATAGCCATGTTCTGCGGGATCTTTACCCTCATCCTCTCTTTCGGAATCCGCCGGTTTTTCTAAATTTCAACGACCGTAAAAATTCGGGATGCACTTGAGCTTCAAGTGTCTGAGGGGATGCTTCATATTCTTTTTTCGGATAAATTAATACTGCAAAAAAGATTCTTATTTTTTCATTTTTTTTACCTGTTTTTTATTTTTTCCTTCTATGTTTTTTAAATTACTGCCGACATCAACAGAGGGTTCTTATGCTTGACGAATTACATGAAGAATGCGGTATTATCGGAATTTTTAACGGCGAGAATGTGTGCAGGAATGTGTCGATGGGGCTCTATGCCCTTCAGCACCGCGGTCAAGAAAGCGCGGGCATTGCCTACACCAACGGAGAAAAAGTGCGGGTGCGCAAATCCATGGGGCTTGTATCTGCGCTTGTCCGCGAGCATAACCCCGATGAATTAAAAGGTTTTGCGGCCATCGGTCATGTGCGTTACGGCACCAGAGATTCCGGTTCGCCGGCAAACACGCAGCCGATTCTCGTTACTTGCAAATGGGGTTACCTGGCGGTTGTGCAAAACGGATGCATCACAAACGCCTGCGAACTCCGCGCGGAAATGGAAGAAGCCGGACACATTTTCCAAACTTCTTCCGACTGCGAAATCCTGCTTCACGAAATCGCCCGTACCAAAGCCGACTGCCTCGCAAGCGCCATCAAAACAGTACTTGCCAAATTGAAAGGCTGTTTCTGTTTTACGTTCTTAACCAAAGATACCATGTACGTCGCCCGCGACGGATTCGGGTTCCGCCCGCTCGCTCTCGCCCGTCTGGGAAAAAGCTGGGCTGTCGCGAGTGAAACCTGCGCGTTCGATTTGCTCGGCGCCGATTACGTCCGCGATATTCAACCCGGAGAATTTTTAACCATCGGGCGCGAAGGTATTCTCTCGGAATCATTCATTCAAAAGAACCGCAAAGCACACTGCATCTTCGAATACATTTATTTTGCAAGACCGGACTCCAAAATCTTTGAGCAAAGCTGCGACAAAATCCGCCGGAAAATGGGTAAAAAACTTGCCGAAGAATGCCCGGTAGAAGCAGACATTGTGATTCCCGTTCCGGACAGTTCCACCACGGCAGCGCTCGGTTACTCGCAAGCCTCCGGAATCCGTTTTGAAATCGGACTTCTCCGAAACCATTACGTGGGGAGAACATTCATTGACCCGACTCAAAACGTTCGGGAACAAAAAGTGCGGCTGAAATTCAACCCGATTGAAGGCATCCTTAAAAACAAGCGCGTATGCGTGGTGGACGATTCCATTGTTCGCGGAACCACCCTCAAAATTCTCACGAAAATGCTTCGCGACGCAGGAGCTGTGGAAGTTCATATCCGCATCGCCTCGTCTCCGGTAGCTCACCCTTGCTTCTACGGCATGGATTTCCCAAGCCCCGGCGAACTTTCCGCAAGCGCCATGACGCCCGTGGAAATCGCCAAAATGCTCGGAGTAGAAACTCTCGGTTATTTAAGCGTGAACGGCATGCGCGAATGCACCGGCGACCCGGATTCTTACTGCTGCGCTTGCTTTGACGCCAACTACCCGGAATACACCGGCCGCGAAAACGAAAAAAACCGCTGCGGTTAATTCTTATAAAGGGCGTGCCCCGGCGCGCTCATATAATGCCGGCATGAAAACCGCGCCGGGTCGGGCTATATTTTCGGGGCGCTAAAGCGCCTCCGAAAACGGAGCCGCGCGGAATACCAAACACAAACTTCAAATAGCGCGTCTTCGCCCTTCGGGTCACTATCCTTCACGCGAAGAAAAGGCATTCGTATATGCCTCCAAAAACATTGTCAGCACGCAAGCGTATTGACGTTGTTTTACCGCATTAGTTGAGTTGCCCGGTCATGTAAAACTTTCTTTATCTGCGGTGATACCTATTCCGGCATATACAAACGCCTTAAAAATGCTACCGAGTCCTTCGGGATTTGGGAATGAGGACAAAGTGGCGATGAGTTTGTCATGGCAAGGGCATAGCCCGCGGCCATCAAAACACGGATTATTCCTCTCCGGATCACCGTGATGACAAAGAAATACATTCCGCGTTCGCGATGACATTCACTGCGCGAACTTAATGAATGCGCAAGATGAATACTTGAGTTCTTGAATTATCAAATCCCATATCCCTAATTTTTATGCCTGAAGAAACAGAAGCGGGGAATTAGCAGAGTTGAAGCGAAAGGGCATCCTCTCCGATGCTTTCCGTTTCCGGAGAATATCCATCATCGCGATAAATAATACTACCTTTGCCTTAAACTATGAAACATTTTGCCGGGTTCCTGTTCTTTTGGGTGTTTTTCGGAGGCGCCGCTTTTGCTTTAGCCGATGTTTCCGCGCCTCACACCACAGGCACCGAAACCGATGCCGGGCGGTGGATTACCGATATTCCTCTCCTCGGACAACGTACTTATGATCTTTCCGGGCATAAATCCGAATGGGTTTTAGCGAATTCCATTATGGGAAACCCGGATTTATCGCGGCTCGCCATGGGGCTTTCTTCTCCCACACTCCGCCTCCCCATGAAACTTGCCGGGATTTACACGGAAAGGCTTTATTATGACCGGACTACGCTCGGGTTAAACGGGGAAAACGGCTTGCTTTTGGAACCGCACCGCACCGCTCCGATAGATACGCCGCTTGCCGCCATCGTTTGGGAACGTTACGCTTTCAGCGGCAATTCTTTCCGCCTTGATTTTAAACGCCTCATGACGGATTCCATACAACTTAATTTGGGGCTCGCGTCCCATTCCGCTTCCGGCTCCAAAGAATACCGTTATCAAGACGTGACTCATCAGCCGTTTTTTGCCCTCGGGCGCGATTCGCTTTCCATTCCGTTCCGCGGGCGCAATCTTTCCATGAGCAGTATGCACATGAAACCGGAACTCGTGTGGTACCTTCCGCTTGGGGAACTGAGCGTGCATGCCAGTTTTTTGAACGTCAGTAACGATGATCTGCCGCCCTATGCCACGGTCCGCAACGAACTCGACCTGACTCAATACGATTACATTTCGGAGCCTTTTGAAACCGAACTGGAGTCGAGAAATTACGGCGCGGCACTCCGTTTCGCGCCGCACCGAATGATTTATTTTCTCGCAGATATTCAAACCGGAACGCATGACATCCGCTACGAGAATCTTCCGGCATGGGTTCAAAAAATTACGCCCACCGATACGATTCCCGACACCACCTGGTTTGACAGAGATCCCCGGATTTCTTACGAAGCGACTTCGGGCTCTTTTGCTCTCGGTTCTCCGCTTATACTCAATCCGAAAATTCATTTGGAATACGAGTTTTTAAACGCTTCTCCCAATGAGATGCAAAAAAAAGAATATGAGCAAGACAGAGAAACCGGTTACCTGCAACTGAGCGATACCATCGGTATTTTGCGGTTCCGGGCGCAAACCGGAATGCAGCGGAACAGTTCGCTGGATGATTCGGTTGTATATAGAGACGCCTATTCTCTCTACGCAGAGCTCGCTCTCCCCTTTCACATTCATTTGATCGGGCGTTACAAACAGGATACGCGGTTCCCGGATATCGCCGAACTCCGTTACACGAATCTCGGGCGGTTTGCATTTCCGAACAAAGATTTAAAACCCGAAGAACGCCGGCAACTAAGCGGCGATATTCAATGGAATACCAATGCGATTTTCTATGGACTCGGTATCCGGCAGGAACACTTGAAGTACCCGATTCGAAAGCGCTGGGTAACGCTTTCCGGAATGGATTCGGCGCAAACGGCGTTTCAATGGGTGAACCTGCGCGAAGCGGAAACGCTGGACTGGACGGTTTCGGCGGGGTTGAAACTCGGGAATTGGCAGCTTTACTGGGAACGCTCAAGCGTGCTGAATCGCCGGATCCGGCTTGTCGATACGCCGACCCGCTTTTATAAGGGGAGTATTTTTTGGAGCGACCGCTTTGTGGAAGAGCGGCTCGGCGTAAGCGTTCGTTTTGATTTCCAATGGTTTAACGAACGTTACGACTGCGAATTGAACGAAGAAAATATTCCGCAATTTGTGCGGTTGAAGCCTTACCTCGCCCTCAATTTTGAGGCGCGCATGGAAATTCTTTCTTTCAATTTTTATTCGCGGATCGACAACTTGAATCACAGTATGTATTACCCGGAAGCCGGTTACACGCCGGAGGGCGTGCGGTTCAGTTACGGCATTCTGTGGACATTTAAGAATTAAAGCGGCAGGGATGCGACAGGAATTGCGGAGACGCGTTTCGTGGCTCCGTTTTACCGGCATCAGCTTAGTTCGCGATGACAAAAGAATGCGTGGTTCCCGAAACAAAAAATCCCATGCGCGCGGCACAGGATTTTCAAATTCCATAAACGTTGTCGAATTATTTTTCGACTTGCGTTGTCAAGAACACCGGAAGGGACATTTGCTCAATTTGGCTCTGCAAGCCTTCGATGGCGTCCATGTGAGCATCTTCCTCATTCAAAATTTGCTGCAGGAAATCGCGAGTGGCAAAATCGCCGACATCGGAAGCGATCTTAATCCCCTGATTGTAAAGGGCAATCGCGCCTTCTTCGGCTTTATGGTCGTTCGCAAGCTGTTTATCCACCGCCGCGCCAATGAAAATCTTTTTCAAAGCGGAAACATCCGGAAGTCCCTCGAGAAAAAGAATGCGGCCGATCAATTTTTCGGCGTGCTTCATTTCATCAATGGCGCGTTTCTCAAAATGCTTGTGGAGTTTTTCGTACCCCCAATCATCACACATTTCCGAGTGAACCATGTACTGGTTAATAGCTGTTAATTCATCTGCAAGCAGTTTGTTTAACATATCGACCATTTTTTTATTGCCTTTCATGATGATCTCCTAGGTTTGGTGTTATATCCTCAATAAAAGTAATTTATTCGTGATCTCGCCTGTGAATTAAACTCATAAATTCCGAACGCGTTTT
The DNA here is from genome assembly GCA_031271785.1 of Fibrobacter sp. Classification (GTDB taxonomy): domain Bacteria; phylum Fibrobacterota; class Fibrobacteria; order Fibrobacterales; family Fibrobacteraceae; genus JAISUZ01. The sequence continues at coordinate 26,744 of JAISUZ010000023.1, forward strand.
TTCGCTTTTTTTAAATAACCCGAAAAGTTGGCTCGTAAACATGGTGGCGCCTTGCTTTTTGATACCGCGGATAGTCATGCAAGTGTGCGAACTTTCAAGAACCACCGCGACCCCCTTTGGGTTCAGCTGCTTTTGAATCAGTTCGGCAATTTGACGCGTCATGCGTTCCTGCACCTGCGGACGCCGTGCATAAAATTCCACCACCCGCGCGAGTTTCGAAAGTCCTACAATGCGGTCTCCGGGAATATAAGCCACATGAGCTTTCCCGATAAACGGCAAAAAATGATGTTCGCAAAGACTCACAAAAGGAATATCTTTCAAAAGAATCATTTCATCGTAGGCTTCCGTGAACTGCGTTTTCAGCAAATCGTCCTCGGAACTTTGATCTTCAAGCCCGGAAAGCAATTCTTCGTACATTTTCGCGACACGGCGCGGTGTATCCAAAAGACCTTCGCGGTGAATATCTTCTCCCATGCCTTCGAGCATCATTCGAAAGCCTTGCTCCATTTTCTTCAAATCCATCAGGAATTCTCCAAAGAAAGCACAAGCACACGGGAGTTCCGCTTATAATTGTAACTCTCCCGTTTACTCTGCGGCAAATCTTCCACCGAACCGTCCCGGAATCCGAACGGATAAAACCAATCGAGCGCCTGCGTGGTGAGCAGGAAAATACTTTTAAACCCACGCATTTTCGCCGTTGCAATCAAATGCCGCACAATCACATCGCCCACGCCCGAACTCCGGTAGTTGGCCGCCACCGCAACGCCCGCGAGTTCCGCCGTTTGTCCGTCTTCAAAACAATGCAGCGCGCCGCAGCCGTGAATCGCGTTATCAATCGAATACACAACGTAATCACTCAATTGTTTGGAAATCGATTCCGAAGTCCGCGGCACCAAATAACCTTTCTTAATGTAATCCTGCATAATTTGCAAGATATCCGGAATATCGTCGATAGAAGCAGGGCGCACGCAGGAATACTGGTTTGCATAAACCATGGTGCCTTCGCCGCGGCCGGAGAAAACTTCTTCCAAAATACTGCCTTGAGTTTCGCCGTTCACCAAGTGGACCCGGTTGGCGCCGGCCTTGCACGCCCGAATGGCATTAGCCAAATAATCTTTTTGAGCGTAATTCAAATGTTCCGCATTCAAACTCAAAAGTTCCTCGGCCTGCTCAATATCGATAGCCGACACAATCCCGCTTTCATTGGAGTCGAGATACTGCGTTTTGGGTCCGGTAATCAAACCGTCCTTATGAACCCCATCTTCGTTCCCAATGAAAAAAAGTTTCCCGACTTGCAAATACTTACAAAGTTCCGTCGCAAGTTCCGTACTCGAAATATTGTAAGCATGCCCGAGCTTGTTCCAGCCGATCGGCGGAATAATCGGAATAAAATTTTCAGCGAGCAGCGATTCGAGAATATCTTTTTGAATCCGTTCGATCCGCCCGGTACGCATAAAATCCACACCGTCGATAATCCCGAGGCTCCGCGCCGAAATCCAGTTCCCTTGAATCCCGCGGCAACCGTCCGCCGTAAGATAACTCATGATTTTTTGAGCCACGCCGAGAGAAGCGAGTTCCGTTAAAGGAAGCGCCGCCTCGCTTGTGAGCCGCACGCCCTCGTGAAAACTCGAATCGATGTTCCAAACCTTAAGCTGATCGTCGATGCTTTTTCGGGTACCCGGAATAATTACCACCTTAATACCCGCGCGATGCAAATGAATAATATCGCGGATCAGCACCGGAAAAAGCGGATGGTTCATAAGGCTGTCTTCAATTTTCAGAATAAACAGCTGCCCTTTAAACCGGTGAATATAACTGAACACTTCGCGAATAAAACTCGCTCGTTCCAGCTTCTGCTCGGAAAAATCGGAAACGGATGTCATGTGAATAAATATAAGAAAGAAAAGTGGGTTTGAAGAGATTCGGAGGCAAGGAATTAAAAATCCGGGAAATGATACAAGATTGCGATACGGACTTAAAACGCCTTACAGGAAACCGCAAACTCCGTTGACGCGGTAAATGTTTAGAAACTTTACCGGAATCAGGCGTGCCCGGCGCGAAGCGCCGGCCGGGCTGTATTTTGGGGGCAACAAGTGGCCTCCCAAAACGGAGCCGCGCTTACCGATCACTTCGGTCAAATAACTCGCGCGTCTCCGCCCTTCGAGTCACCATCCCTCACGCGTAAACCGGGTCGAAAAGATTCGACCCCTACCGCGGTTCTCAATGCTTTTTGCGCATTTATCAAGCACGAACAGGCATGGAAGACTTTCTTCATCTGCGCCGCCACTTGGTGGGACAAATTTTCAGGCTGGAAGCCGCTCCAATTTGTCGCAAAGCGTTGGAATCGCGCGAACATTGCGTGAGGCAGGCGGAGGGTGCGCGCGAAGCGCGCAGTGCGCAGCACCGACTGGAGGGCAGCCCGGAGATACGCCGACCCGGCGCTTTAGAGTGTTGGATTCTGAAACATCCTGATCCTGAAACAAGTTCAGGATGGCGAAGAAATATCATTCAGGAAAATTCTCTTCTGTTTATTCTCGGGCTTATTTTGCGCATCAATTAAGCTGCGCTTTCATGTAAAACTTTCCAAGTCTGCGCCGCCGCTTGGTCAGGATCAGGGTGACTGTGATTGCGCCGGGGCACGCCACTACTTGATTTGAACGCTGTTCACTATTTTTTCGGTTAACTTTTTCCAGGAAGAAAAATATTCGGGGGAGGCGGTCAATGTGAATAAATAGGCTTTTTCATCGATAAGCGTGATATATTGCAAGAAAGCCAGTTTGTAATCGGCCGTCGTTCCCGTGTACTCAAGTTTTGCCCACGGTTTGCCGTCTCTCGTAAACTTTTCGGTTTTCTCCATGACTCCGTCTTTGAAGAGGGCTTTAATCTGCTCTTCCGTAAGTTTCAAATAATCTTCAAAGGAAAAATTCATGCCTTTCAAATCCTGAACAATGATATTGATGTTTGTCCGGAAGGGTAGCCTGCTGAGGGTGTCCGGTTTTCCGAAAAGAATAAGGCTCGTTCCCATCATTCCGGATGAATCCGCTACCAAAGTGTCCGGACTATACAAACTGAACGCTTCGCGTTCGATCTTTTTCCAATTATCCGGATACGATCCTTTGCCTTCACCCGCTTCCGTTTCATTGCAGGCGATCAAAAACATAATAGAGAGAAGAATTGCGATCCACCGAAAATTTTTCATAAGAGCCTCGGAGTTAATGTAATTACTTTCTACAATGCAAAGCCGACGGCATCATCTAACTTCACCGAAGCGATTCTTGAAATGCCTTTGATTTCCTGAGTCACTCCGTAGAGCATATCGGAAGCGGCCATGGTACGTTTGTTGTGAGTTACGAGCACAAATTGAGTTTGTCTTGAGAAATGGCGGAGGAGTTCCACAAAGCGCCCGATATTCGCGTCGTCCAGCGGGCCATCGACTTCGTCCAGTACGCAATATGGCGATGGCTTTTCCATGTAGATCGCAAACAGGAGCGATACCGCCGTGAGCGCGCGTTCGCCGCCGGAAAGCGCTCTTACGCCGCGCATTTTTTTGCCGGTCGGGCGGGCGTTGACTTCAATTTCCGCTTCAAGCGGGTCCACGCCTTCCTGGAGGGTAAGTTTGGTGCCGCCGTCGTGCATGAGGCGCGAGAAAACTTCCTGGAAGTTTTTTTGGATACGGTGGAACGTATCCATGAATCTCTCTCGCGCAATGGCATCAAGTTTGTTGATGGTGCGCTCGAGAGAGGCTCGCGCCCGGTCAAGGTCGTCGAACTGCGTTTCGACTTCAAGCAGGCGCTGTTTTTCGCCTTCGTAATCTTCCATGATGCCCTGATTCACAGGGCCGAGCGCTTTTATTTTTTCCCGGAGTTCGCTCATTTCACGGCGGGCTTCCCGTTCTTCGTATTCGATCCGCACCGCATTTTCCGGAGAATCCAAATCCACTTCCCATTCCGAGAAAATCCGTTCACGCAACCGTTCGATATTCATGCCGAGTGAATCAATACGGCGGCTGACATCGCTGAGTTCGTTGGCGCGTTCGAGAAGCGAAGCATTGATGCTCCGCACTTCGCTCCGCCAGTCTTCCAAGTCTCCGGAAACCGCTTCGTAGCGTTCCCGAGCCACATCGCGATCGCGTTCCTGCGCGGAGAGTTCTTCGTGTTTGGCTTGAATCCCGTCGGCAAGCGATTCCACGTTCACTTCCATTTCACCGAGTTTCACGGTAAAATCGGCGATTTCCCGCGTGCGGATGTCGATCATTTCCCGGAGCATTTTCGTTTGTTCGTCAATGGAACGAATGCGGGAAACTTTTTCGGCGATCAGGGTTTGCGCCATGCCGAGGTAAGTTCTCAAATCTCCGACTTCGTCTTCTTTATTGCGGTAAAGCATGGTCTGTTCGGCAAGGCGGCCGGTTAATTTTTGATATTCCGTTTCCGTTAAAGCGGCGGCCGCTTCGGCAAGCGCAAGTTCCTCATCGGAGTTTCTTTCAAGCGTTACCGTTTCCATACGGAGGCGCACTTGCGATAAATCGTTTTCAAGGCGGGCGAGCCGCTGTTCCAAATTCCCGAGTGTGTTGCGCTCCACCGCACCTGCGGATTCTTCAATACGAATTTGTCTGCTCTTTTCGGCGAGGTCCTCGGTGAGGGAATTCAGAGCGAGAATTCCACTATCCAGAATGGAGCGGTGGCGTTCAAGCGCGGTTTCTTTGGTTTGAATTTCCTGAATCAGGGTTTCCTGCAGGCGTTCCGTTTCCCGGATTTCCGTACGCCGCGAAAGGAATCCTTGCCCCTTGCCTGCACCGCCGCGAATAAGACCCGAGGTGTGAACCGCTTTTCCTTCTGCCGTAAAGAACCAGTAATCTTCGGCGGCATATTCTTCGGAAAGCCGGAGGGCGCTCGCCAAATCTTCTACAAGAACCCACCGCGAAAAGAGGCGTTCCGAAAGCGCAGACAGCTTCCCCTGGGCGCGGATCCATTCCGAAGCGAGTCCTTTCACTCCCGGCACATTCTCAAAAGAAACACCCGGATTCCCGCGGATTCCCCGGTCGAGAGCCATTAACACCTGACCGGCGTTTGCATTGTCAAGGCTTTCCAAAAGTGCGCTCACTTCTTCGGCGCGCTGCGCAATGACCGCGTTTAAAACATCGCCGAGGAGCGATTCTACCGCCGCCAAATAACGCGGATCCACTTCCACGTTTTCGCCGAGAAGGCCGCTTACAAGACCGCTTCTGTTTTCCAAAAGCCATTGCGAAGCATCGGAATCCGAAACATCCATGGAACGGAGTACTTCAAGCCGCGAGAGCAGTCCCGCCTCTTTCTTTTTATGCTCGTGAAAAGAACGCTCCAACGCAAGAATTTCCTGCCGCAGCGTTTCGTTACTTTCCAGCTGAACAAGGCGTTTTTCTTCCAGAAGTTCCGTTTCTCTTTGAAGCGTGTTCAAACTTTTTTCCAATGTTTCCAAGCGAACGGTTGCTTCTTCTTTTTGATTTTCAAGAATTATTTTTTCTTCCGTCCACTTTTCGGCATTACTTTCCAAAAGTCCGACTTCGGCATCCACGCGCTGCCAGCGGCTTTTGAGAGAATTTAATTTATTGAGAATCGAAATGCGCTTTTCCGAAAGCACCCTTTCTTCGGCGCGCAGTTCATCACAGCTGTCGCGAAGCACTTGAAGCATTTCCTGTTCACGCTCAAATTCGCGCGTTTTTTCCTCAATTTCACTGCCGCTCCCTTCGCGGACAATAGCTTCGCATTCCGTTTTTTCCTTAAAGAGCGATTCCATTCTCAATTTGGAACTTTCAATTTCTTCTTCGTTCTTTTCAATGGAAGCGTTCAGGCTCGCCACATTTTCCCGGTAACGCATTAAACGGTTGTTCAAATCATTCAGGAACAGTTCGGTCTGTTTTACAATCCCTTCCAATTCCCGCAAATTTTCTTCATCTCCGCTGATAGCGAGGCGTTTTTCTTCGATCTGCGTTTCCAAAACCGTCAAACGCGTTTTCGCGCTTTCCTGATCGCTCGAAATCCGGCGGCGCGCGTCTTCGAGAATTTTCATGTTCTGCTTGTGATCGTCATAACGGTCGAGACTGAGCGAAAGATCCAGTTCCCGGAGGCGGCTCCGGAGCAATTTCCATTCCCGCGTTTTATCGGCTTGCTTTTCGTACTGGCGCACGCTGGAACGCACATGGCGCAAATTATCTTCCACGCGTTCCATATCCAGGCGCACGCGTTCGAGTTGCCGGACAGTTTCTTTCCGCTGTTGTTTATACTTGCTCACGCCGGCGGCTTCTTCGAACAAAACGCGGCGTTCTTCGGCTTTATCCGAAAGCACGGCGTTGATCATCCCCTCGTTCATCTGGGAATAAGAACCGGTGCCGAGCCCCGAATCAAAAAACAGATTTTGAATATCTTTCAGGCGGCATTCCTGATTGTTGATCAGGTATTCGCTGACCCCGCTCCGGTGTGCGCGGCGCGTAAGCATCACTTCCGTGTATTCGGAAGGGAGCTCTCCGTTATTATTTTCGAGAATCAGCGAAACTTCCGCCATGCCCATGGCCGCGCGCTCTTCCGTACCGGAAAAAATCACGTCTTGCATTTTAGACATCCGGAGTTGCCCGGCGCGCTGTTCCCCGAGCACCCAGCGAATCGCATCCACAATATTGGACTTCCCGCAACCGTTCGGTCCGACAATTGCCGTCAAGCCGTTCCCCGGAAAATTAATCTCCGTTTTTTGGGCAAAAGACTTGAAGCCGAATATTTTAAGCTTTGAAATTCTCACCGGAGCAAAAATAATTTTTTCAAAGGAATCATTTGATTCGGATCGTCCAAGTTCCGTCTTTTTGAGCGATTTTCGCCACTCGGCTGCCGCCGTCCAGCGTTTCCGAAGGGAACCGGACACGGCGCCAAAGCGTATCTCCGCCGGCGAGAACGGAATCCCGCACGGAAATTTCCAAATCAAAAATACCGCTCCAGGGGCCGTTCACCACTTCGGATTTTTTCCCGGGCGGAATCGTATCGGAAATCCAGTCGGAGGCTACGGAATCCCCCACCACGCGAAGGCGTGCGATTTCAAAAGAAGACCGGTTTTCGATTTGCAAACGCACCTCGCCCTCCACAATCCAATGCGCAACGCACCCGGAAAAAAGAAACCCGAAAAAGGTTAAGAGGAAAAAACAGGAAAATGGGATACGGGTTACATGTCCCTTATCCCTGACTTTCATGCAGGCACGAACCGAATCAATACAACGTATTATTGCGGATTTCATAGAAAATGAATTTTTAGAGGCGTTCTTCATTTGCTTTCCTTGACATCTTTGATTCCTTCAACCGTGGTTCCTTTGGGCGGAATAAGCGGCTGATCCTGCATCGGAGCCGCTTTCGGAGCGCGCAGTCCGAAAAAGCCGCCGTTTGCCGTAGAAAGTGAAATCTGAAATTCCAGCATGACCGTACCGCGGCTCCCGAACAGGCGATCCATATCGTAAGGGTGATTGTAAGCAATCCGGATAAACGGAAGTTTCAAACCGCCGCCCCAGACAAAATTCCCGTTCGGAAGCCTTGTACAGGAAGCGTCGAGCGCGACAATCTGCGAAGGATCCAGATAGTAAGACAAAACAAGCGAACGGAAACCGTAATTCGGCGCATAAAACGTACCGCTCAAATAAAGATACTGCCGGAAAATATTTTGGGTAATCACGATTTTTGCGGAATCGCTATCTCCGGCGCCGTTGTATAAAGTAAAGTCGAGATCCGGAAAATAAGTGGAGACACCCGAAGAAGCGCCGCCCCAAATTTTCCGGGATTGCAAATCGAGCGAAAGACGCACATGACGCCAATCGGCATGGTGAAACGACGTCTGAAGACTCGCGCGGCCAAAAACCAAATGCGCCCACTCATACAAACTATCGGATTCCGCCCGGTAAATAGAACTCACGAGCTCCGGATGCGTATATTGAACGCCTGCGCCGAAACCCCATTTTCCTTTCGGAGAAGCGATCGTCGCGCCCCAGGTATGCACGCTCCGCACCAAAGAAAACCGCCCGTAATTCGGAAACACCAAAAAATCTTCGTTATCCCAGCCGTGACGCTCCGCCCACCACAAAATACCGAGATCAAGCCCCGTATCACCGATAGGCTGCGCGCCGTAGTAAGCGAAATGATGACGGAATGCATAACCGTTATGGAGCCCGTAAGGCGAACGAAGGCGCGTCTGAGAAGAAAACGGAAGGTAATGAACGCCCGCGCCCCAATAACCGGAAGTCCCCGGCTTAAACGCCTGCCCGAATTCCAATAATTGAAAATCCCGGGCCGCCCCCGGCGCCGCCTCAAGACCCGAAACGGAAATCGCACCCGCACTCCCGAAGGAAAAACAGGCCAGTAAAAACAACAACGGCAATTTTAGCGGCATAAACGGAAATATAACTATTGCGTTCGCAGGAATTGGAAACGGAAGATTCGGAACAAGGGATAGAGGGATATAAAAAATAAGGACATTCTCTTTGACCCGGAAACCTAAACTTTCCATTCTTTTTAATCGGCGTGTCCCGGCGGGTTCCTGTACCGCATGCCTAAAAACCGCGCCGGGCCGGGCTGTATTTTTGCGGTAACAAGTTACCGGCAAAAACGGAGCCGCGCTTACCGATTACTTCAGGCAAGTGACTCGCGCGTCTCCGCCCTTCGGGTCACCATCCCTCACGCGTAAATCGGCTCGAAAATATTCGACCCCTGCCATCGTTATTGTCCTGTTTCAATTGTAGATCGGTGTCATTAAATTGTCATGCTGATCCTGAAACTGTCATTGCGCCCCCTGCATTTCATACCTAAAGAGAACCTCAATGCCATTTTTTACCCATGAGCGCGGTTTTCAATGCTTCGAGACAAATTTTTAAGCTGGAAGCCGCTCCAATTTGTCGCGGAGCGTTGGAATCGCGCGAACATTGCGTGAGGCAGGCGGAGGGTGCGCGCGAAGCGCGCAGTGCGCAGCACCGACCGGAGGGTAGCCCGGAGACACGCCGACCCGGCGCGGTTTTCATGCCGGTAGTGTATGGACGCGCCGGGGCACGCCCTTCTTTTTGTTACGAGCAGCAACCGCCGTGGGTATGGTCGTGGCTGCCGAGAATCCGGTGCGGGATGCCGTGGCCGATGAGGTCGATCTCACAGCCGTAAACTTCTTCGAGGATTTTACTTGTGATTTTGGAGTTCGGGTGAAAATGAACGGTGCGGTTGACGCAGACGATGCTTTTGATGCGTTTCGACAGCGCCGCCATGTCATGACTCACAACAACGATGGTCATTCGGCTGTTCAGTTTTTCGAGGAGCCGGTAAAATTCATCTTGCCCGAGAAAATCGATATTGCTCGAGGCTTCGTCTAAGAATAGAATTTGCGGGTCACTCACGAGGGCGCGGGCGATTAAGATGCGCTGGCGCTCTCCGCCGGAGAATGAACTCAAGCGTTTTCCCGCTCCGTTTTCCATGTTCACGAGTTCCAGCGTTTCGAGGACTTTTTTGGAGTTCTTTTTCATGCCCACGAGCCCGGTGGCGACACATTCCGCGGCGGTGATGGGAAAACTGACGTTCTGGTGCGTGTTTTGCGGAACATAACCGACCCGGTTTTTATTGCTGAGCGGTTTTTCGGAGAATATTTTTACTTCTCCGGTATCCGGTTTTAAAAGTCCGAGCATGAGTTTCAGGAGCGTTGTTTTGCCGCCGCCGTTGGGGCCGATGATTCCTAAAAAATCGCCTTCACTCACGCTGAACGATACATTCTCCAAGGCGGGTGTGTTCCCGTAAGAGAAATTCATATTCCGGATTTCAATGGCGTTCATTTATTTTGAACCGATTGGAGAAGCGCTTCTCCGAATTCCCGAAGACTTTTGTCAAAGTCGTAAGCGAGCGCATTGTTGACGATAATCTTCGCGCCGAGTTCTTTAGCAAGGGTTTCGGCGGCGCGTTTATTAAATTGCGGCTGCACAAAAATAACTTTCACCTGATGTTCCCGCGCTTTTTGCACAAGCTTTTTCATGTCTTGCGGTTTGGGCTCTTTGCCTTCGGTTTCGATCGCCATTTGTTCGAGTCCGTAATCGCGGGCAAGGTAGCCGTAAGAGGGGTGAAACACGACAAAGGTGCGTCTGTTTTCCGGGAGTTCGCTCGCAATCTTTTTAAAATACGCATCCAGTTTTTTGATTGTTTCATCGAATTTTTTGAAACGTTCTTCGTAATAAGTTTTTCCGGCGGGGTCTTCTTGAATCAGTGCGTCCAAAATATTTTGAGAGAGAACGAGCAGTACGCGCGGCGATGTCCAAAGGTGCGGATCAAGTTCCGCCGCTTCCTGTTCGGAATGTTCGCTTTCGTTTCCGTGGTGATGATCTTCCTCTTCGATCCATGAAATTCCTTTGGATATATCCACGGATTTGACTTTCGGATTCACACCGAGAAAACGCGGTTTCCAAGCGGCGTCCATGTTGGAGCCGTCGCTCAGGTAAATCTTGACTTTCGAAAACTGTTTGAGGATCGCCGGTTTCGGTTCAAAGGTGTGCGGGTCCGCATTCGAAGGCACGAGCGACAACGCTTCCACGCGGTCTCCCCCGATCTCTTCGAGTATTTTGGCGTACGGCGGGAGCGTTACGCTCACGATCAAAGGATCTTCAGCGAATGCCCACGAGAAAAAGAACAGCAAAGCCAAGAGTTTTTTCATGATTCACCTACCTGTTGATGTTAATAATTCCTCGAAAGGGATGTCCCGTACCAAATCCGCTACGATTTCCGGTTTTTCGGATAAATGAATTAAATCATCCTGTTTCGTTTCTCCGCAGAGCGTGAGCGCAAACCGGGAACCCGCGCGGCGGGAGAGTTCAAAATCCGTGTAAAGCCGGTCGCCCACCAAAAGTATTTCTTCCGGCGCGAACTTCGCGAGCACGGGAGAAAGCATTTCCGGATTCGGTTTCCCGAAATACAGTTCCGGCCGAATATGATACGCTGTTTCGAGCATTGCTAAAAAACTACCAATATCCGGAACAGGTCCGAGCACATCGGGGCATACAAAGTCCGTGTGAGTGACCCAAAACCGCGCACCGCGCTGCAATCGCCAGGAAAGTTCGCAAAGTTCCCGGTAAGTGAACGCGTTATGGTAAGCCATGAGCACCAGTTCGGTCTCATTCATGTCCGGGTTCAAATTCAAAGAAGGATCCTGAGCGGCAAACCATTCGGAGACTTCGGCGTTCGCAAAAAGAAACACATTCCCGATTTTTTGTTCGTGAATCATGGCAAGCGCATTCGTGAGAGCGGAGAGAAGTCCGTCTCCGGAAAGCGGGAACCCCATGCGCCGTAAATGATTTTCATAAAACACGGGCGATTTGGAGGTGTTGTTGCTCAAATAAAAAACAGGTACTTGTTCCGCGACTTTTTTTACCGTTTCCACCGCGCCCGGATAAGGCTTTCCGCTGAGGTAAAGCGTGCCGTCCAAATCAAAAACCACAGCGCGCACCGGCTTAGATTTCTCCACGTTCAGCCTCCGATTTTAGATATTCGAAAAGTGATGTCTCCCATAATGGGATCGAAATTCCGAAAGTTTCTTTCAGCTTTTCTTTGGAAAGCGCCGACCAGTGCGGGCGGCGCGCCGGCGTGGGATATTCCGAACTCGGAATGCCGATCACGGACACTTTCCGCGTGAGGAGCCCGAGTTCCAAAGCAAATTCCCGAATTTTTAGGGCAAATTCAAACCAACTTGTAATGCCTTCCCCGCTGAAATGATAAGTCCCGAAATGCGAACCGTTCTCGAGTATTTGAAGAACGGCGCGCGCGAGGTCGCAAGTCCAGGTGGGGTTTCCGAATTGATCGTTCACCACGCGAACCTCGTCGCGGGTTTTCATCAGGGAAAGCATGGTTTTCACAAAATTCTTTCCGTGAATGCCGTAAAGCCACGCCGTGCGGAGAATCCAGCTTTCGGCGCCCGATTCTTTTAAGAACACTTCGCCGCGGGCTTTTGCTTTTCCGTAAGCGTTCACGGGAGCGAAAAGTGCATCGGGAAGAAGCGGCTGCGGCGCTTCTCCGCTTAATACATAATCGGTAGAAATATGAAGCAAAGGAATTTGAGCGCGCGCGCAGCACTCGCCCAAGACTTTGGGGCCAAGCGCATTCACTTTTTCATTGAGTTCCGTTTCCGTTTCGGCCAAATCCACCGCCGTATAAGCGGCGGCATTCACTGCATAATCAGGCTCGTGAGCGGCAAGAAACGAAGAAACCGGCGCGGCATCCGTAATATCGAGTTCCCGATCCGTCGGAAAAACCCGGTGCCCTCGCGAAACAGCAAGCGCCTGCAAATCTTTTCCGAGCATTCCGCTTGCACCGGTAATCCAAATCTTTAAAGCCTTCATAGTTATTTAATTTAATAAATTCCCCTTTGTTATGAAATCGCCGGATACTCATTTTTATCATCGCCCGCTCACTGCCGGAATCCTCACGCTCTCGCCCGAAGAAAGCGCTCACGCCGTTCGCGCCTGCCGTGTGCGCCCGGGAGACACCATCCGGCTCTGCGACGGCGAAGGACATTTCGCCGAAGGAACCGTGACGGCGGCAAGTGCCGCCGCTTGCAGCGTTCAAGTGGATTCCGTACAAACTTCCGAAATTCCGAAACCGCATTTTCACTTGGCTCTCGCCTGCTTGAAAGACGACGGAAACGAAGAAACGGTCTTTCACGCCTCACAGACAAACTTGGGTTCCGTCATTTTCTTACGCACCGAACATTCCTCCGAACCCAAAAATTCGGATTTGGGAAAAATGAAACGCCGTTCGGAAATGAAAAGTCTCGTGAGCTTAAAACAATCGCTCAAACCCTGGCTCACCGAAATACAAGGGCCTTTTGAAATCAAGGACTGGCTTAAAAATTATCGCGGAAACCTGATTTTGTGCGACATTGACGGGAACGAAACCATTCCCGCAGAAGATTTACTCGCTTTGAAAAACAGCAAAACACCCGCCACGCTTTTAATCGGCCCGGAAGGCGGATTCTCCGAAAGCGAAATTCAAAGTATTAGGAATTATTCACACGGCAAAGTCTTTTTACTGCGCCTCGGCAGCACGCGGCTCCGCGCCCGCACCGCCGCCATCATCGCCCTCGGAAAACTGTCTTAAACCTTCAATTCTCCGGCATGAACCGTTTGCCAATCCGAACGGCGTGCGAGAACCGGAACCACTTCTTCGTTCACAAAACGCGTCACCTGCCCCGGAGCGCGCCCTACAAACTTTTTCAAATCGAGGATTTCTTTCAAATCGGCTTCGGTAATATCGAACTTCGGATTTTTAAGAATACGTTCCAAAAGATCGTTATCCTTCCCTTCGTTCTTCACCACGGAAGCCGCTTCCATACTCATCTTGCGGATTTCTTCGTGAAGTTCCTGACGGTCGCCGCCTTTTTTCACGCCCGCCATAATAATGTTTTCCGTCGCCATAAACGGAAGCTCCGCGAGAATCCGCTTTTCGAGAACTTTCGGATAAACCACCATCCCGTCGGAAACATTTTCGGCAATAATCAGCATTGCATCCATTGCAAGAAACGCCTCGGGAATGGCAAGGCGCTTGTTTGCGCTATCATCGAGCGTGCGTTCAAACCACTGTGTCGCCTGCGTAAAAGCGGTACTGTCGGGGAGCGTCATCACAAAACGCGCCAGAGAGCAAATACGTTCGCTCCGCATGGGGTTTCGTTTATAAGCCATCGCGCTCGAACCGATTTGAGTGGATTCAAAAGGTTCCTCCACCTCTTTCAAGCCCTGCATCAAACGCATATCCGTTGCAAATTTGTGAAGGCTCTGCGCAATCGAAGCGAGCGTTTGGTTCACGCGGTTATCCCATTTGCGCGTATAAGTCTGCCCGGTAATCGTGAGGCAGCGCGCAAAACCCGCGCGTTCCGTCACCATTTTATCCAAACGAATAATTTTATCTTCATCGCCCTCAAAAAGTTCCATAAAAGAAGCCTGCGTACCGGTAGTCCCTTTCACACCGCGGAACGGAAGCACCTCAATTAAAAATTCAAGCTCCTCCAAATCAATCAGCAAATCCTGAATCCAAAGACACGCGCGCTTCCCGACCGTAGTGAGCTGCGCTGCCTGAAAATGAGTCGCGCCGAGCTGCGGCAAATCTTTGTACTGCAGCGCAAATTTGGAAAGCTTATCAATCACGCGCATCAAACGGCGGCGCACATAAATCAAACCCTCGCGCATTTGAATCAAATCGGTATTATCGCCCACGTAAGCGCTCGTAGCGCCGAGGTGAATAATCCCTTTCGCCTTCGGACACTGCACGCCGTAAGCATAAACATGGCTCATCACATCATGGCGGCGCTTTTTTTCTTCCGCCGCGGCCACCTCAAAATTAATATCGAACTCATGCGCCTTCAGCTCGCTGATCTGCTCGTCCGTAATCGGAAGCCCAAGCTCCTTCTCACTCTCGGCCAAAATAATCCAAAGCCGCCGCCAAGTCTGAAATTTATACTGCGGACTAAAAAGAAAACTCATCTCTTCGGAAGCATAACGGCTGATCAGCGGACTCTCAAATTGATTTCTCATCAAAAACCTCAGGGCAAAAAATTCGAAGTAAATGTAGTAAAACAGCGTTTTCCGGGCATGAAATAATGGAAATGCGGGCGTGCCCCGCGCAAAGCGCGGGTCGGCGAGCTCCGGGGTTCTCTTCGCTCCCGTGCCTGCGGCACCGGCAAAGCCGCCCTCCGCATGCCTCACGCATTTGAGTACCTCAAGCATCAAACTCCGGGAAAGGATAAATCATTTCCCCAATCCCCTGCCCTTATCCCAAGAAGAACATACCGAAAAACCTTCCCTCTTTTTATTATCTTATACATTCACTTCCCATTTCAGGTGTTTCTATGCTTGCTTTTCTTTCCGAATACTGGGTCTATTTAGTTGTACTCGTCGTCGTTGTGATCCTCGCCGCCGTCGTTCGGGGCGTCATCAAATTTTTACGCGACGGTGGCGGAGCGTTCCGCTTATCGGACATTCAAAAAAACTCGGAACCCAATAAAGCCGCTCTCAAAGAAAAGTCCAAAGCATTATTACAAGACGCCGATATGATCTGCGAAGTCCAAGGAGACCGCGTCGCCCCAAGCAAAGAAGACCTCATGCTTTTCCGCCGCGCCGTCGGCGCGCGCTACAAAGTCGCCATGTTTTTAATCCCCGAATCCACACAAGTGGTTTACTTCTTCTGCAAAACCGAAGCCGGACTCAAACGCCGTTTTGAAAACCTGATGCCGAACGTCAAAAGCAAAAGCAATCGCTTCCCTTATCTGGACCCGGAAACCGGGAAAAAATTGAAATTCCCCAAATAAATTCATGATTTCTGCCTTTCGGAATCTCCCGCTCTACGCCTCGCGAGAGGAAATCTTAGCGGCCGCTAATTCCCGCCGGAATCTCCTCATCACCGCTCCCACCGGGAGCGGTAAATCTTCGTTTATCCCGCTCCTCTTAAAAGGCGAAGACACAGACAAACGAATCGCAGTACTCCAGCCGCGCCGCCTGGCCGCCCTCACGCTCGCACGCTACCTCGCTCAAAAAATCGGAGAACCCTGCGGCGAAACCATCGGCTACCAATTCCGTTTCGAATCCTCTCACGGCGCCAACACGCGCATCCTCTTTGAAACTTACGGCAGTTTCCTGCAGCGGCTCACCCGGCTGAACCCGCTCCCCCATTGGATCCTCTTCGATGAATTTCACGAACGGCGCAAAGAAATGGATCTCCTCATGGGGTACTTTCTCGCGCTTCAGAAAATAAACCCGGAAGCGCCGCGCATCGCCGTCCTCTCTGCCGAACTTCAAAAAGAGGTTCTCGAAAAATATCTCGGAACGCCTTGCCTCTCGTTATCCGTCCCGGCTTATCCCGTGCAAATGATTCACCAAAACCCGCGCCTCGGAGAACCCCTCGAAACCCAAGTCATTCGCGCCTTACGCACGCTCTCATTCAACGGCTATCAAAAAACAACGCTCGTATTTCTCCCCGGAAAACGGGAAATTTTCAAAACGCACAACGCCGTAGAATCCGCACTCGGCAACCATTACGCCGATTACTTCGACCTTTACGGCGGGCAAAGCTCGAGCATTCAAACCGAACTCTTTCAAACCTCCGAAAAACCGCGCGTTATCTTCTGTACAAACATCGCCGAAACGTCGCTCACCATTCCGGGCGTCACAGGCGTCATCGACTCGGGGCTTGAAAAAACAAGCGACTACCAAACCGAAAAAAACCGCGAACAATTATCCCTCGGGCGCATCTCTTTGCAAAACGCCTTGCAGAGAACAGGGCGCGCCGGCAGAACGGAACCCGGACTCTGCGTGCGCTTGTGGAGCGAAGAAGAAGAACACCTGTTCCCCAAAAATATCATTCCGGAAGTCCTCCGCACAAACATCACCGAATGGATATTAAAACGTGCGATCCTCGCCGAAAAATTGAAATTAAAACCCGAACAAATCCCGCTGTTAACGCACCCCAAAACCGAAATCGAAAACAAAGCCTCGGAAAAACTAAAAACCTTAAAATTCCTGGATGAAAACAACCGCGTCACTTTACTCGGAATGCAAACGGAAAACCTGCCGGTATCCGATCCGGACTTTTCCGCGCTCCTCTTAACGGCGCCCGCTCTCTCGGACCTCACCCTCGCCGCCGTCGCCCGGATACTCGAAACGCCGGAAAAAGAAACCGCCAAAACCGCATTGAACCTCGGAGAAACCCTCCCTCTATTTTTAGAAAATCCATCGCAAAGCGTACCGGAAGTTAACCGCCTTTACTCAAGACTCTTGCGTTACCGCCAAGAAAAAGCACCGCATTTAAAAAGCCCGGATTCACTCGAAGAAACAGCGCGAATACTCTACCAAACGTTTCCATTGAACCTCGCCACCATCGCCAAAGAAAATTACCGCCTCGGGAACGAAACGCTCACTCTCAAACTCCCGGAAGAAACCCGCCCCGAAACCATTCTCACGTTCCGCTTGATCCGCACCGGAAACGGCGCCAAATCGGAACTCAAAACCTCCCTGTATTTCCCTGTCCCGCCACAAATCTTCAGCAACACGGAAACCGTCCGGTATGAACTCATCTGGAAAAATGCGGGCGAACGTTACATCGGGCTTGAAATCCGCAAAAACGGAGAACTCGAAATCTCCCGAAAAGAAATCCTCCCCGGAGAAACGAGCGAAGCCATTTTGGAAACCCTTAAAAAAGAAACCGCCGCCGTATGGATCGCGCGCCACAACAAAGAAGACCTGTCGCATCTCTGGTTCGACGAAGAAAACCAAACGCTGTTCCGGAAAATGAAACTCGCCGCCGCCCTGTTCCCGGAATACGGATTCCCCGCGTGGACGGAAGAAGACTTGCACCTCGTCACCGACGACTTCATGACGGGAATATTTCTCCTCCGCGATCTCTCCCCCGCCCGCTTCCGCGAAAGCCTCGAAGAATATTTCGGAAAAAGCATGCTCCCGTGGCTGCACAAAATGTTTCCGGAGAACTTCACACTCCAAAACGGCCGCAAAGCCAAATACCAATATTTCGACGACGTCGTGGAACTCTCCGCCCGCCTCGGCGACCTGATCCCTTACCGCGGCGAACATTTCATCGCCGAAGGCAAACTCAAAGTCCGCTACGACATACTCGCGCCCAATTACCGCACCGTCCAAAAAACATGGGACCTCACCGGCTTCTGGAAAAACACCTACCCCGAAATCCGCAAAGAACTGCGCGGCCGCTACCCCAAACACCCCTGGCCCGAAAGCGTTTAAGTTCTCCGGGAACGTTATTGTTTTCGGCGAGCTCCTCCGTGCCGTATTTTGGGGGCGGCACCGACCTCGCGCTTATTCTTTCCGCTGAATGAAATGAAGCGAGAGAGCCCCCTCCCAATAAGCATCACCGCAGGTTTGAAAATTTTTACATGACATCGCAAACTGAACCGATGCGGTAAAAGTCTCCGCCCTTCGGGTCACGATCCCTGCCCGAAATCGGGTTCTTCAGGTATGAAATTTAGGGATATGGGAAACGGGATAAGGGATAAGAAAATTCAAGAACTCGAGTATTCATCTTGCGCATTCATCAAGTTCGCGCAGTGAATGTCATCGCGAACGCGGGACGCGTGCGGCGATCCGGTAAAGAACAATACAGAATCCGGATGGCCGCGGGCTCTGCTCTCGCCATGACAAATTCATCGCCACTTTGTCCCTAATTTTTATGTCCGAAGCACTTAAGTTAAGAAACCGCGGTGATCCC
>JAISUZ010000098.1 GCA_031271785.1 Fibrobacter sp.
GGAATTGGGACAAAGTTGCGATGCACACTTAAAAAGTCTTACATGCAAACACGATCAATATTGATGCATAAATAGAAATGTGATTCCGGATTTCGATTCACAATTGAAACATGACAATAGCGACGGTAGGGGTCGAATATTTTCGACCCGGTTTGGAACGTTTTTCATGCCGGATTTGTCATGGCGATGGATAGCCCGCGGCCATCCAGACCCTGTATTGTCTCGGATCAAGTCCGAGAATGACAAAGTATCTTTGATCGCCGCCCGTGTTCCGCGTTCGCGATGACAAGAAGGGGTGTGGCTCATGATGATGACCTTTCATGCAAGCTTGTATTCAATAGATGTGCAAACCATTGACAACCGCGCTTATATGAAAATGTAACTCAAATTCTTCCAATATAAAACGCGAGCATATTGACATACCGCATCAATAGAAATGCCCGATTATGTAAGACTTTTCAAGTCTGCGGTGATGCTTATTTTACGGCATATACAAACGCCTTAAAAATCCAAAAATTGCAATTGAGTACCTCAGGCATGAAAGATAAGGGAATGGGAATCGGGGATAGGGAATGAAATTCCCGCTCACTCCGCGCCTGATGCGGGGTCTCATGGTAAAACAGTATATCTTAACCTGCACCGTTACTTCACTATCCCCAAGACTTCGCCGGGGATTCAGCTTCAGTATCCGATACCTTTAAAAACCGGGAATTAAAACGCGGCGGTAAAAACGCCTCCGGCGCGCCCGTTAGGAATATCGATAACCGGTGTAAAACCGAAAGCCGTGCGCTCGAGGTTATCGGCGCGCCGGATTTTACGGCCTCCTAAAATTTTTTGAACGATACCAACAGTAATAACAACTCCGCCGGCAACGATCAAAGTTCCCCCTCCAACCATCATAGCAACAACGGCTTCATTATCATAATTGTTGTCTGTATCGTTAATATCTTTCACGGCCAAAAGAAAACCACCAATATAAAGAGCTCCGCCCATAACAACTCCGCCGATACCCGAACCAAGGAATATGTTTCCTCTTTTTCTTTGAGTCATTCCCTGTTCGCGAAGTATTTCCGCTTCACCGGCAAGTACCATAGGCTCCGATGTATCGCTTTGAACCGTTGCCGTATTTTGTTCTTGATCCGTAATGGGTGTTTCCCAAGAGGCGTCCCATTCCTGCGCAAAAAGAGATGCTGCGGTTAAAAGGGTAATTGCGAAAATTTGTTTTAACATGGTTTTTCCTTATCAAGGATGCCGCTTGTATTCGCATTAAAACGCGGCGGTAAAAACGCCTCCGGCGCGCCCGTTAGGAATATCGATAATCGGTGTGAAACCGAAAGCCATGCGTTCGAGGTTGTCGGCGCGCCGGATTTTTTTCGAACCTTTTGCTTTCTTTACAATACCGATGGTGATAAAAACCGCGCCGGTAACCCCTAATCCAGAACCGCTGAGAATGAGGGCGGCGCTGGTTCCGGACATATTATCTTCGCAATCATCATCATAATAATAACCGTCATCGTAACAAGAATCGTATTCGTTGATATAATTGACTTCTCCCGCTATGTAAACCGCAAGGCCGACAGCTGCCGCTGCAATTCCTACCCCTAAAAAGGTGTTCCCTGAGGATCTTTGCGCCATTCCTTCTTCGCGAAGCATTGCTGCTTCACTCGCGAGCGCCGCATTCTTTTCCATAGGCTCGGGTGTGTTGTTCCGAACCGTTACGGTATTTTGTTCCTGCTCTTCAATAGCCGTTTCCCAAGAACCGTCCCATTCCTGCGCAAAAAGGGATGCTGTTGCCAAAAGAACGATTCCGAAAATTTGTTTTAACATGATTACTCCTTATCAATGATGGCAGATAATATACTTTTTTTTACCCGAAAAGGTTACTTATGGGATACAGGACAAGGGGAATGGGATAAAGCGGCGGCGCAGACTTGGAAAGTTTTACATGAAAGTACAACTTCATTGATGCTGAAAAACCAAATTGTTTGGTGATATCGGTTTTGATTTGAACATGGCAATGAAGCCGGTAGGGGTCGAATATTTTCGACCCGGTTGTTTTTGAGGGGGTAGCGGAAGACCTGTCGCGCGTCCCGGCGACGGGTGAAGCCGAGAATGGACGCGCGATCGGCAGGGCAGAAGCGAGGGGGCTTTCCCCCTCCCGCACTCGAAGAATTTTATTTAATTCTTAATGCAACGGATGGAATACAAATAATCGGTTTTATTTTCGCGTTCCTGCGTCATTACTATTTTATTGTGAGTGATTTTGTTCTTATACGCTTCTTTTGTATCGCCGTTATACGGGTTTACAAATTCGGTGGAACTCCACCAGTGGGCTTCTTCGCGAGTATCACTCTGAGTTTCATTTCTGTTACTGCCGGCATAATAACCGGTGGCGTCCGAAAGTTGTTCGCAATTTACGCAGTAACCGCTTGCAATAGCGGAAAAACCGTAACTGTCGACACCGTGATCGGCAGTGTTCGATTCTTTCCAGCCGCTAAGCGCTTTTAATTTGGTGGCGACACCCCAACCGAAGTCTTCATCTTCGTAATTTTCGAAAATTTCATCTTCAATAAAAGTTCTCAACGTATTCCATTCTTCGAGGGAGGGAATATGCCAGCCTTCGGGGCAAATTCCGCGGCGGTTGGTTGTCCGTACCTGATCTTCGCAAGAAGTGGTGTTACAGGTGGCCGGTAAGTTCATGGCGGTTGCCCAGTCGTAGAGTCTGCCGTATTTTTCGCAGTTTACTTGAGCCGCTTCCGGAGTCAGCCAGTCATCTTCACCGTTTCCTCTCCCTTGGGCGTAGCATTTGGTTTTACCGGTTTTCGGGTCGTAATTCAAGTTGGAATTCATCCAGGTTTGCGTACCGATCACGACGGTTTTATAGGTTTTTCCCTCATAACTCACGGAGCCGTATTCTTGCATGACACCGCCGGAACAATAATGAGTTTCGGTATTTTCGCTCGCGGAGCATCCGCTTGACATGGGTGCACTTGAAGAAGATGATTCCGTTCCCGAGGAGCTGCTGCTTTCTACCGGGTTACTGCTGCTGGATAAAGGATCGCCGGCCCCATTAACACTGCTGGAAGATGAATCTCCCTCGGAATTTGAACTGGAACCGGCGGTGGTTGTTCCGGAAGAGGAACTTTCTTCCGTTGCGAGGCTGCTTGAGGAACTGTTTTTGGAAAGTTCATCCTCTTCCGCATCTTCGGGAAAATTCAACGAGCATGAAACGAGTGCGAGCGCACCGAGTAAAAGAAGTAAAGAAAAAAGTGTTTTTGTCACAAACTCTCCCGCAGAAAAGCAAGATTCGGATGCGAGAAATATACATTCCCGGCAGCGGCAAGTCAATTTTTAAACGAACTTTGTTTACAATTGTATCCAAATAGCCGATAAATTATTATATTGGTACTCTATCATAATTTCGGGTTGTCGGCATGATGCGCTTATTTAAACTTATTGGTTTTTTGGTTGTGTTCGGTTTTTTCGGCTGCGGCGACGGCAAGCTGAATCTCCCTATTGTCATGTGGGGTGAAAATGATGTGGCCGAAAAAGAACCGGTTTCATCAAGCATTCCGGAAATGCGAAGCAGTTCCAGCGTAATAACTCCCGGATCTTCTTCATCTTCCGAGGTTATAGAACCGTCCGTGTCTTCCAGTGAAGAACCGGAACCTTCTTCCAGTTCCCGCGCGGTTCGTTCCAGTTCCTCTAAAGAATATGAGGATTATCCGCCGTTGATACCGGGGGATCCTAGTGTTGGAGATGTTGGTTTGGCTTCACGCTATTGGGATGCTTGTAAGCCCAGTGGATCTTGGATAGGGAATCTTGAGACGCAAAATGGGGGCACTCTCCCTAATCCTTTGGTTTTCGCCAGAAATTGCGATAAAAATGGTCGCGAAATGCCTTTATTTTTCAAACAATATGAGGAATCTTATATTGATCATCAAACCGGGCAGCCTGTGCTTACCACTCAGCTTTGGCAAAGTACGCCATGTGCTAGCGGTGATGATACCCAAAGAGTTGCAAATTGGCTTGGAAGTCCGGAATATAGTAGTTGGCAAACTAATTATCCGTCAAATTTTCCCGGCGGCGAAGCATATACTTGTACGGATCAAACTCCATATATAGTGAACGATACTTTGTCTTATGCATTTGCGGCAAGTGATATAAATGATATTGGTAAATGTTTTTTGTTGCAATTTACAGGCAGATGGAAGAATGGAGAAGGGGATGATCCGCCGCCAAGGCAGCCTCATGTCGCGGTAAAAGGGAAAATGTTAATAGTTATGGTTAACAATACCGGCGTTGGAAAAGGTTATTTTGATATTATGATTCCAGGCGGTGGCATTGGTAATTGCAAAAATGCTCTTAGAAAACAACTTGATTTAACTACTTCAGAAATTGAGGCAGGCATATTAGGAAGAGAAACAGGCGGTCTATTATCCGAATGTATATTCGGTGGAGGAACAGGCTCTTATGCTAATATAGAAACAGGTTTTGTAGGTAATCGTGGTAATACCGGTGAGAGAGTTGAACTGGCGGAATGGCAAGAGTGCCTTAGAGCGAAATGCAACAGAGCATTTAGCAAAAATCCAGAACTTTTGAAAGGCTGTATGTGGCATGCCGATTGGCTTATGGCTGCAGATAATCCAGAGGCTCTTTATAAAGAAGTAGCTTGTCCGCAGTATTTGATTGATAGATATAGAGCATCTCCGCAATACAATGAACCGCCTAAAATGCCGCCGGGCAATGTTGCTTGCATGATAGATGGGACACCATGCCTTCCTTGAGAAGATTTTTTCAGAATTGATGGTATGTAATTTTTTATGGGAGGGTTAATGAATACATTTAAGTTTGCAAGTTTACTTGCAACAGGGGTTTTGCTCTTTGCTTGTTCTCTTGAATCGGGAACAAATAGTGGTGATGATGGAAAAACATCTCAAAAACAAACGGAATTTGATAGTGATTCTGTGAATGTTTTAACAACGGTGTTTCCGAGTCCCAAAGAAAAGAATCCCTATTCTGTTGAAAATATGAACAACACATTTAGAGAGTTTATTTTGGAGGTGAATCCGGATGCGGTTAATATTCCGGAACTTGAAGCTAATTTTTTATACGTCCGTTTTTTGCCCTACGGCAAGCAAGAGGAGTATGAATTAAAAACTTATGATTCGGCTTTGGTGCTTTTTAGACACCCTATGGATTACAACGATATTCCTAAACCTGTGGTTTATGTGGACGAAACATTGCCGGACAGTATTATACCTTATTTTGCGGCGGTTCCTGTCGGTTATGAATTTGGGAAAACGCCTTACGCTATTTTGCAGGAATTGTTTTTAACACAGCCGCTCGAAGAAGATACTGAAAACGAACAGATGGAAAGTTATTTTGTCCGGGCTCAAAAATTAAATAAGATGAATCAAAAAATAGCCGATTATTTAAATAACCAGGGGCTCACGCCATCACAATTGGAAGCTTTTATTCGGTTTAAAGCCGGGAAAAACATTGAAAGCGCTGGTGTTGTTTTATCGAAAAACAATTCCATTGACATTAAAGAAATAGTGGCGTGGAGTTTACCGTTTACCAGCAAATGGAAACCCAAAGGAACTTTGAAATTTCAAGATGAGAAATTGAACGTTCAGCCTTTGGTTGGTGTTCGGGTAATCGGAGGTTATTCGTATTATTGGCGTGAAGCGCATACGGATAAAAACGGAATTTTTTCCATTCCGGAAAAATGGTCGTTTAGTATTGACTATGAACTTAATTTCGATTCTCAGCAATTTTTATTACAAAACGGTCATTCATGGTATGGCGAAGATTTGGAAATAGAAAAGAATAATAAAAAGAGTGCATGGAATGAAACATTTACCGGCGATAAAGCAAAATGGAGCGTAGTGTGGACAGCGGCTTATACTTATTGGTACGGAAATAGATATGGTTTAAAGAAACCAAGACAAAATACTTTTTGGAATCAGAGTTTAGAAATCAATGTTTATTGGAAGAATAATAGTGATTATAAAAATAAGTATAGTAATGGTTCTATTGGTATGTATAAATACGGTACATTTCATGAGCATATTGGCATTCAAGCCTATAATCGTTTACATCAATCAGTATATGCAACAACAATTCATGAAATTGCGCATTCTAGTCATTATGATAATGCTGTCAACAGTCTTGGCGAGGAAATTTTTGCTGAAACTTATGCAAGAGGCATTGAACGATATTTAACAATAAAACGCTATGGGAAATATGAACCTTACTATATAACTGGATCTTATACGGGTTTATTTGAAGATTTAGAAGATAATGATAATAGATTCGCGAATAAGCAAGGTAGTTGCGATAAAATAAGCGGTTTTACAGCTTCTATGGTTGAGAAATCTCTTTTTAGCATAGGTAATTTGCCGTTAGAATTAGGAGATAGTTATTGGAATAAGTTAAAAATAAGATTAATGGCAGATTATCCCAATGGATCCTCTAATGGTGCCGGTGGAAAAGTTTCTTATACTAAAGCCGATATGGATAATCTTTTTAAGTATTGGAATAATGAATCGGTTTCATGCGCAGTACCGGTAAGTTCAAGTTCTGTAAAACTTAGTTCCAACTCTGTGAAATCCAGTTCGAGTTCCGTAAAGGTCAGCTCCAGTTCCGCAAAATCCAGTTCGAGTGTTGTTAAGTTGAGTTCGAGTTCGGCAGTGTCCAGTTCCAGTATATTAGCATTAAGTTCCAGTTCATTCGTAAAAAATGAAGAAGATGGACCTTATCTGGATTTTAGAGATTCTCGTGACGGTTATGTTTACAAAACCACTAAAATAGGTTCTCAAATTTGGATGGCAGAGAATTTGCAGTATAATGCGGATAGTAGTCGATGTTATAATGACGATTCTGCAAATTGTGAAATTTATGGAAAGCTTTACAATTGGGCAACAGCAATGAATTTACCTGCTAATTGTGACACTGTTTCTTGCTCAAATCAAATACAGAATAAACATCAGGGTGTTTGTCCTGATGGCTGGCATATTCCAACTCTTGTTGAATGGAATAAACTTATACTTTATGCAAATGGAAATGATGGTCCGGATGTTGATTATAATCTTTTCCGTAATATGTCAAATCGTAAATTACAGTCCACATCATCTTTATGGATTGGGTACAAAGGCACCGATGATTTTGGTTTTTCAGTTTTGCCAAGCGGAGAATTTTATTCCAGTGGTAATTACGGCGGAATAGGTTCCAGTTTTAATTTTTGGGGTGCTACAGAAGGAAGAGTGTCTAGTACCGGTTCTATTAACAACGACTATCCTTATTATGCCGTGTATATAACAAATCTTATCAGTCATGGTGGCATGTATGGATATATGAAAACATCTGCTCTTTCCATTCGCTGCATAAAGGATTAATTTATGAGAACATTTGTGGTTTTGCTTTTTGTTTGTGGTATTGTCGGTTGCCATTATGGTGAGTTATGTGATTGCGCTCAACCGGACCAAGAATTGGTGTATGTAAATCGTAGCGGAATTCCTATAAAATTAACAGCAACCGTTGAAAAATCACAATACAATATAATGTCAGAAAACGATTCCGTTTGGATTGATTACTACAAACAGACAATAGATGATGGGGACTCTTTATGTAATGCTAACCATAATACATCCTGTTCCGATTCTACTTGGCAGATTCAAAATAGAAATGATTATGGGTGTGAATTTATTGATATTTCTAATGGTCATTGTACAAAATCAGTTGATTTTACAATTGAATTTGCGACAATACCTAAAAAATGTTTAAAATACAGTGGACCGGACATTTTTGAAGATGATATACGCTATTGGAGTAATTACACTCGAATGGATAATTTTTTTCAAAAAATAGAGGCCTCTTGCTGCTCATTAAAAGATGAAGCATTCTTCTACACTATTACCCCAGAACACCTTGCCATGGCAAAATCCGAATATTGTCCGCAGACAGCAGAATAAGTGTTTACAACTGTAACCGCCCGGCTTTTATTTAATTATATTTCAGACAACTGATTCCTTCGGGTATTTTATTTATGCGTTTATTTTGGTTTTTAACTGCTTTGATTTTGTTTTCACTTGCCGCGTGCGGCGACGGCAAGTTGAATCTCCCTATTGTGTTTTGGGGTGATGATGCCGAAGAGGCCGCTGAGGAAAAACCTTCTTCGGGTTCCAGTGCGGTGATTATTCCCGAAAGCAGTTCCGGCGTAGTTACGGTATCGTCTTCTTCGGTGACGGTTGAACCGGGTTCCTCTTCTTCCGTTGAAGAATCCTCCAGCTCTTCGAGTTCGAGAGGCGAGCGTTCCAGTTCTTCCAAGGAATATGAAGATTATCCGGTTCCTATTCCGGGGGGGCCGGGAGTAAAAAAAGGTTGGGCCACCCGTTATTGGGATGCTTGCAAGCCTCACTGTTCATGGTTGCAACATAATTTCGATGTCAATAATCCGCAACCCTGGAAGGGAATTTGTAAAAATTGTAATAAGGAGAATCAAGAAATAACCACTTACGAGGAACATCCCACTAAAAATGATTACTTTGCCGGTGCCGTGAGTACCAAAAGCGCTTGCGATACCGATGACGGAGCTTACACTTGTTGGGATATGGCGCCTGTCGCGATAAATGACACCCTTGCTTACGGCTTTGCCGCCATGAACCCGGCTATCGCAGAATGTGGTTCCTGTTATCAACTGACATTTGACGGAGGTTGGTATGATGAGCCGATGCCGCGCCCTACCCACCAGGCAATTAAAAGCAAAACCATGATTGTAATGGCTAGCAATGTCGGTCAAGACGTTAAGTATGATGTTATGATGAAACACGGCGGAGAGGTCGGAACGCAATTTGATATTATGATTCCGGGGGGCGGGGTTGGAGCATTCAATGCTCTCTCCAAGCAAATAGGAGTTCCTGTTTCCGAGTTGGGTGTGGGTTTCGGCGGCAATTTGAGCAATTGCATTGAGGGAAAAATTTGGGAAATGTATGGGACTCGGGATGGTTCTCACAGAGCCACTTTGGAACAATGGCAGGGTTGCCTCAGAGCGGAGTGCGAAAGAGTTTTTGGCGATAATAATATTCCGGGGAGAACTTATTCGGAAGAACTTTACAGAGGCTGCATGTGGCATGCCGATTGGTTTATGGCCGCCGATAATCCAACACTTTATTATCAAAAAGTGGATTGTCCCAAGTATTTAACAGATAAATTTTATTCCACAATAAATACGGAACCGCCGCCTCTTCCGAACCCCATTCCTATGATGTTCATGATTGAGGGGAATACGGATTATAAACAAACCGGATGGTACGATTAATGAAAAAGTTTCTGGCTGCAATTGCATTTTCTCTTCTTTTCTCAAGCACTGCGTTTGCTCAATCTTTTCCCGCTGTTGAAGTTGATGTCGGGTATTCTTCTCCGAATAAAGGACTTTTGGGAGTCCGGTATTCACCTTTGGAGAATTGGTCTTTCGGTGTGATCCTCGGTTCGTTTTTCGGTGATTTTCACGATTACGGCCTTTCCTATTCCTATCATTTGAACGGCAGAAGGTCCGGCTTTTATATTTTTCAGTCGCATCACATGCTGATATCGGATGTGGGGAATGTTTGGGAAATCGTGACCGGCGGCGGGTTTGAATATGTAATGGGTAACGGTTTTTTAGCTTACGGCGAGTTTGGAATTCCGCTCTATGTCGGCGGTTACAAGTTGTGGCGCTATTACAGAAACGGCGTACCTTATAATAAGTACGACGGCGATAAGGTTATGCTTTCGTTTCGCTCGGGGATCGGTATCGGTTATCGATTTGAGTTGTGATTGTACACGGCAACCATAAACTGCCGTTAATTTTCAATAGAATCTTGAAACGCTTGGAAATGCCGGTATAAATCGCCGTAGGTTTCGGCGGTTTCGAGTTTCGGAAATTCGGTTTGTACCGTTTTCGGCGCGCGAAAAAGAATTCCTTTATTCGCTTCGAGAAGCATTCCCGTATCGTTATAAGAATCGCCGGCGGCAAAGACATTGAAATTCAGAGCGCGAAGATGCGCGACCGTTAATTTTTTGTGCCCCGCTTTCCGGATTTTGTAAGAAACGATCCGATCGTTTTCCACCACGAGATTATGGCAGAAAAGGGTAGGGAAATCCATTTTTTCAATCAGCGGATAAGCAAATTCCTGAAATGTGTCGGAGAGAATAATTACTTGGGTATCCCGCCGGAGCTTGTCTAAAAAATCTTTGGCGCCATCGAGCAAACTGAGAGAGGCGATCACATCTTGAATCGCAGAGAGCGTGAGGTTTTCGCGGTTGAGAATCTTCAAACGCCCCTGCATCAGCACATCGTAATCGGGGATATCCCTTGTGGTTAAGCGCAGCTCTTCGATTCCTGTTTTTTTTGCAAATTCAATCCAAATCTCCGGAGTAAGCACCCCTTCCATATCCAAAGTGACCACACTTTGTTTTGAGAACATAAAACCTCTATTCGATTCGCTGATTCAAAATGTTTTGAATCTCATCGGGTGTGACGATATAACGGTTGCGGCAAAAATCGCAAATAATTTCCAAGTCTTCGTTTTTCTCAAGCAGATATTCCAAATCTTCGGTAGTAAAAGAAGAAAGCGTGGCAAGCGTACGCACTTTACTGCAAGGACAAAAAACTTCCGGAATAATTTCTTTCACGACTTCCACTTCGTAAGGGCCGGCGAGCATATCCATTAAGCCGGAAAGCGAGTAATGCGAGCCGTCGAAAAAATCCTCAAGCGGTGGAAGCGTTAAAACCACCTGTTCTAAAATTTCAATATCTTTGGTTTCCAGATCCGGATAGGCTTCGAGCATAAAACCGACGGCGTAATCCAATTGCCGCGGGTTCTTCTCGTTAATTTTTGCTTCGATGCCTACGGCGCTGCGGGTTTGTTCCGATTGCAGTAAAAACGTAGCGATGTTTTGCCCCATGGATTCGGATACGGCGTCAATAATACTTTCCCGGACACGTTTCCCTTTGGCGTCGAGTTTTACCACTCTGAGTGTTTGCGGAGAAAGCGCAGGTTCAAAATTTTTAGTCGCTAGAATATCGGCTTGCGGAATCATGGCGCGAATCAAGCCTTGCGGTGTGGTATCGGCTTGGATCATGGAAATATCTCCGGAGAAATTCACGCTGACGGAAACCGTTCCCGGAAATTTTAAACCGCTTGAAAGAAAAAGAGAAGAAATCGCCGTTTCGGCGAGGAGTTTCAAAGAATAACCGCAGGCTCCGTGCTTTTCCCCGATCTCGTTAGCGCACCCGGTAATGTCTGCCAAAACAAGGCGCATGGGAGTGCGCGCGCCGGTTGCTCGAATAATGCGGTCAGTCATAATTGAAAATATAAGAATTATCCGCCGAAGGATGTGGATTTGCGTTTAAAAGAATTACATTAACAATAAATTACGGAGGATTTATGAATCATCTTCTTTTTTTAATGGCCGACGGATTTGAAGAAATGGAGTTTGTTGCTCCCTTGGATATTCTTCGGCGCGGAGAAGTAAAAGTCACTCTCGCAAGTATTCATGAAAATACCCGGGTGGAAGGCGGGCACGGACTTGTTATAGAAACCGACGTACTGCTTTCCGAAGCCGACGTTCATTCTTTCCAAGGCGTGCTCATCCCGGGCGGCGGTCAGGGCGTGCGGAATTTGCAAAAATCCGAAGCGGCTTTAGATGCCATCCGGCATTTTTATCAAGAAAAAAAATGGGTAACGGCGATTTGTGCAGCCCCCCTTCTTTTGGTCCCTGCAGGGATCGCGCAGTATCATAAACTCACAAGTTACCCGGGCGTGGAAAAAGAACTCGCGCCTTACGCCAAACATTACTCGGAAGATCGCGTGGTGGTGGACGGAAAATTGATCACGAGCCGGGCTGCCGGTACCGCCGAAGAATTCGCCCTCAAAATTTTGGAATGTTTGGAAGGGAAAGAAAAAGCGGAAGAAGTGCGCGCTCAAATTCTCGGAAGGTAGGGATTAGCTTTTCTCAAGTTCACGAGTTTTTACGGATTTTTTTGTTTTGTGTCTTTTATTAGTTATAGATAGGAATCGAATGTAAAAAATCAGATAACATGCGTTTTTTTTGCCTGAATGGGTGTTTTTTTGAAAAAAACGGTGATATATTACATTTGGAAAGTTTTCATGTCGCTTCGGAGATTTTTATGGCAGAAGATTTGCAATACCTGATTGACCGGATTCAACAAGTTGCTGTGGATAAGGCAGATGACCAAGCAGCAGCCATTATCGCGAACGCTAAAGATAAAGCCGCCGCGATTATCAAGGATGCGGAAGCCGAGGCGAAAGCAAAATTGGAAAAAGCGGATCAGGACGCTCTGGTTTACACGGAGAGAAGCAATCGCACATTGGAGCAAGCTTCACGCGATCTGCTGATTACGCTTGGGAAAAGTTTTGAGAAAATGATTTTGAGTATTTTATCCCTTCAAACGGAAGAAAACCTGACGGAAGACGTCATGAAACAAATGCTTCTCAATTTGTCTGCGTTGTATGCCAAAGCGGATAGCGATGTGAGCGTTGCCTTCTCCGAAGCGGATACTCAAAAAATGACTTCTTTTATTACCGGGGAGTTTAAGGCAAAACTCCAAAGCGGTGTGGAACTGAAAAGCGATACCGGAGTTCATTACGGTTTCCGAGTGAAACTTGACGATGGTAAAGTAAGCCATGAGTTTACGAGCGAAGCGATCGCCGAAGCTCTTTCCGCGCTTTTACGCCCTCAGCTGGCTAAAGTGGTTTCTTCTGTTGCAGGGCAAGGCAAATAGCAATGGATCTTGCGCTTTATTTTGTAACGTCCCTCCCGGCTCTCGCCATTGGGGAAACGCCTCCGTTCGGTTTATCCGAGTTTCGCCGCAAATGTGACGGCGTGCTTTCCAAAGATCAATTAAACGCATTGGATGCTCTTCTTTCCGGCACGGAAAACGAAGACCCGTTTGTATCTGCTTATCTCGCGAGGGAAACGCAGCTCCGCAACGTAGCGGGGCGTTTGCGCGCGGCGGCTTGGGGCGGTGATGTTCGTTTTTCCGCGCGGATGTATTCGGGTTACGATGTCACCTTCGCTAAAAAAATATCGGAAGCTTTTACCAAAACAAGTCCGCTGGAAAAAGAAATGGAAATAGACCGCGCTCGTTTTTGGATGGCAGACGAACTTGCCGGCTTCGGCGAATTTACGGCGGCTCATGCTTACGCTTATGCCGTTAAACTTCGTATTTGCGAACGTTGGGCGCAAATGACCGAAGAAAAAGGCAAAGAGGCGATAGAGAAAGTAATAAATGATAATGATCCTGATTCAAAGCAGGATTTTTCCTGATCGGAGGATTAAATTTCAATGGCAAATATTGGAAAAATTATCGGTGTGAACGGCAACTTGCTCCGTGTGGCGTTTACGGACGCCGTGGTGCAAAACGAAGTGGCCTATGCAAAGCTCGCTTCCGGAGTGCGGCTCAAAAGCGAAGTAATCCGAATCCGGAGCGAATATGCCGAGCTTCAGGTTTTTGAAGATACCACCGGGCTTAAGACCGGTGACGAAGTGGAATTTACCGGCGAGCTTCTCTCGGTGGAACTCGGGCCCGGACTTTTAACGCAAGTTTTTGACGGACTTCAAAATCCGCTTCCGCGCCTTGCCGAAGAGAGCGGATTTTTCCTTCAGCGCGGTAAATACCTGCCGGCGCTTCAGCGCGATGTGAAATGGCTCTTTACGCCGGTTGCGAAAAAAGGCGATGTTTTGACTGCCGGTGAAACGCTCGGGACGGTTCCCGAAGGCATTTTTAAACATCATATTATGGTGCCGTTTAAGATTCACGGTTCGGTAACGGTGGAAAGTATTGCCGAATCGGGTGAGTTTCTGGTGGACGATAAAATTGCCGTATTAAAAGCCGAAGACGGTAAACTGATTGAAGTTTCGCTCGTGCAGACCTGGCCGGTGAAGATTCCGATTAAGCAGTATGTGGAACGCCTGCGCCCGTCCAAGCCGATGGTTACGCAGCAACGCATTGTGGATACGTTTTTCCCGGTAATGCAAGGCGGTACTTTCTGTATTCCCGGACCTTTCGGCGCGGGAAAAACGGTGCTCCAGCAGTTGATGAGCCGTTACGCCGACGTGGATATTGTGATTTTTGCGGCTTGCGGCGAGCGCGCCGGCGAAGTGGTGGAAACACTTCGCGAGTTTCCCGAACTCGATGACCCTCGCACCGGCAAGAGCCTCATGGAACGCACCTTGATTATTTGCAACACCAGCTCGATGCCGGTGGCGGCGCGCGAAGCTTCGGTTTATACCGGCGTGACCCTTGCGGAATATTACCGCCAAATGGGTTTAAACGTGCTTCTTCTTGCCGACTCCACAAGCCGCTGGGCGCAGGCACTCCGCGAAATGAGCGGACGTTTGGAAGAAATTCCGGGCGAAGAAGCTTTCCCGGCGTATTTGGAATCCGTGATCGCGAGTTTTTATGAACGCGGCGGTATCGTGAAATTGAAAGACGGTTCCACAGGTTCGGTTACGATCGGCGGTACGGTTTCTCCGGCGGGCGGTAACTTTGAAGAACCGGTTACGCAGGCAACGCTTAAAGTGGTGGGCGCTTTCCACGGACTTTCCCGCGAACGTTCCGATCAGCGGCGTTTTCCGGCGATTAACCCTCTGGATTCCTGGTCGAAATATGAAGGCATTATTGATGCGGAGAAGGTTAAGTTTGCGCGCAAACTCCTTGTTCTCGGCGGCGATGTCAATCAAATGATGAAAGTGGTGGGGGAAGAAGGCACCTCCATGGATGACTTTATGCTTTTCCTGAAGTCGGAATATTTAGATGCGGTTTACTTGCAGCAAGACGCTTACAACGATGTGGATGCGGCTTGTTCCGGTGAACGCCAGCAATACGTTTTTGAAAAGATCTACAATATTCTCAACCAAAAATTCTCGTTTGCAGCGAAAGAAGACGCGCGTTCGTTCTTCTTAAAACTGACCCAAATCACCAAAGATTGGAATCGGGTTGTCTTTAATTCTTCCGAATTCAAACAACTCGAAGAGAATATTTTCAAGGCTGTTGAGGAGGTTTCTGCTCATGCATAAGGTTTATCATCGCGTGGAACGCATTGCCGGTAGCGTGATTACGGTTAAAGCGGAGAATATTTTTTATCAGGAACTGGCTCAAGTCACGAGCGCGCAGGGTACTTCTCTTGCCCGCGTGATCCGTATCGAAGGCGATCGCGTGGACTTGCAGGTTTTTGAAGGCGCCCGCGGTGTCTCGACCGATTCGCAAGTGCGCTTTTTAGGGAAACCGATGGAAATCCCTTTCAGTCAGTCTCTTATCGGGCGTGTGTTTAACGGTTCCGGTGTGCCGCGCGATAACGGTCCGGCGATTGAAGAAAATCCGATTCCGATCGGCGGACCTTCGGTGAATCCGTCCAAGCGTATTATTCCGCGGAAAATGGTGCGTACCGGTATTCCGATGATTGATGTTTTTAATACCCTTGTGGTAAGTCAGAAACTTCCGATTTTCTCCGTTGCCGGCGAACCTTACAACGAACTTCTCGCGCGTATTGCGCTTCAAGCGGAAGTGGATGTGATTGTGCTCGGCGGCATGGGGCTTAAATATGACGATTACCTTTACCTCCGTGATTTTTTAGAAAAGAACGGCGCTCTTTCCCGCTCGGTGATGTTTGTGCATACGGCTTCCGATCCGGTGGTGGAATGCCTGCTCGTACCGGATGCGGCTCTCGCGGTGGCGGAACGTTTTGCGGTGGAAGGTAAAAGCGTACTTGTGCTTTTGACGGACATGACGAACTTTGCCGATGCGCTCAAGGAAATTGCAATTACCATGGAACAAATTCCATCGAACCGCGGTTATCCCGGCGATCTTTATTCTCAGCTTGCGGCGCGTTATGAAAAAGCCGTGGACTTTGATTCGGCGGGTTCTATAACCATTCTTGCGGTTACCACCATGCCGGGCGACGATGTGACGCACCCGGTTCCCGATAACACGGGTTACATTACCGAAGGTCAGTTCTACCTCCGTAAAGGGCGTATTGAACCGTTCGGTTCGCTTTCCCGCTTGAAACAGCAGGTGAATGGAGATACCCGCGCCGACCATCGTACCATTATGAATACGATGATTCAGTTGTATGCAAGCTATAAAGAAACCCTGGAAAAACAATCCATGGGCTTTAAGATGAGCGCCTGGGATCAGAAACTTCTGAAATACGGGGAACGTTTTGAAAACGAAATGATGGATCTCTCCGTGAACATTCAACTCGAAAATGCATTGGATCTCGGCTGGAAAATTTTGGCGGATTGCTTCACTCCCGAAGAAACCGGGATTCCGTCCAAATTGATTGAAGAATTCTGGCCGGAGAAGAAGAGGTAATTTGAATGGCAAAGGTGAAACTCACTAAAAACGCTCTGAAAGCCGAAAGAGACGCGTTGAAGCGGTTTTCACGCTATTTGCCGACGCTTCTTTTGAAAAAGCAGCAGCTCCAACTCGAAGTCCGTACGCTTCAGGCAAAAGTGGAGGCGAAACGCAAGGAAGAAGAAACCTTGAAAACGTCCATGGTAAGCTGGGTAAAGCTTTTTTCCGAACCGGTGGACTGGAGTCTTTATCTTTCCGTGAAGCATGTGCGGCAAGGCGAGGGAAACATTGCCGGGGTAGATATTCCGGTTTATGACGGCGTGGAATTTCACCGCACGCATCCGGATATGTTTGATACGCCGATTTGGATTGACGACGGCATGAGAGCTCTCGAATCGTTGATTTCTCTCCGTTTGGAACGCCGGGTTTTGGAAGAACAGTTCCGGCTCCTTTCCGAGGAACTCCGCACCACGAGCCAGCGTGTGAATTTGTTTGAAAAAGTGAAAATTCCGGAAGCCAAAGAACATATTCGTATCATCAATATTTTCTTGGGCGATCAGCAAACGACCGGTGTGGCGCGTTCGAAACTCGCGAAAGGGAAATCGGCTGCCCGCACGGCGCTTGAAGAGGGAGGTTCCGTATGATTACCCCCATGAAAAAACTTACGGTAATTTGTCTTGAATCTTCCAAGAAAGAAACTCTGAATACACTCAGCGCGATGGAAGTGCTTCATGTGCTTCCGTTGAAAACGCCGGGCGGCGATGAACTCAACCGGGCAAAACGGGAACTTTCGCACATTCAGAAAGCTCTCGACAGTATTCCGGAAAAAGCGCCGAAACATAAAAACAAAGTTTTTGAAAACATTGCCGGAGAAGGGCGCGAAGTCATTACCGAAATTCATTCTCTTTTAAAACGGAGAAAAGAAGCGTACAGCGTTATTTCCAGCGTGTCTTATGAGCTGAACCGTTTTCAGCCTTTTAACGAGTTTTCTCCGGTTCAAATTGCTTTGCTTGACAGCCACGGTATTTTTGTTCGTTTGTATGAAGCGGAGAAAGGGAAAAAAATAGAAGCCGAATCCGGCGCTGTGGTGAAGTATTTCGGAAAAAATGCGAATGGGCATTGTTATGCGGTGTTTAGCCGCGGAGAAGCTCCTGCCAAAGTTTCAAATGCACATGAGATGACGCTTCCGCCGGAATCTCTCAGAGAACTCCGGGTGCAATTGAAGAATGCAAACGAAGAAATCGCTTATTGCGAATCTCGTTTACAGGATTTTATGGCGGCCAAAGGCGAAGTGAAAAAAGAATGGATTCAGGCGGCAGATGATCTCATACTCAGCGAAGCTTCTTCCGGAATGATTGAAGGCGCTTCGGTTTCGATGATTCAAGGTTTTTGCCCGGAACCGCGTCTTGAAGAAATTCGCGCCGCCGCTCAAAAATTCGGTTGGGGTTTAAAAGTTGAAGATCCTTCCGATGGCGATATGGTTCCCACGCTTTTGAAGTACCGTAAAATTTCAAAGCCAATGCAGTTCCTTTACGATTTGATAGGCATTGCGCCGGGATACAAGGAAGTGGATGTTTCCGTATCGTTCCTTCTTTTCTTTACTCTCTTTTTTGCGATGATTGTGGGAGACGCCGTTTACGGTGTTTTGTTCCTCGCGCTCACGCTCCTTGCACGGAAAAAATGGCCGAAAGCAGATTCTTCGGGATTTTTGTTTATGGGAATCATGAGTGTCGCGACAATTATTTGGGGGATAATGAGTGCGAATTATCTCGGTTTCAGTCCGGCGGTTTTGGATATAACAACTTATACCGTTGTTCCCGAAGGTATTCGAAAAGCGCTTCTTTGGCTTCGCGATAGCGATAATACGAAATTATTCTGTTTTTCGATCGGCGTGACGCATTTGACGGTAGCTCACATATGGAACCTGATCTTAAAAATCAAAGAAAAGAGTTTGACCGCTCTTGCGCAAATCGGTTGGCTTTGCACGACTTGGGTGATGTTCTTTATGGCCGGGTTCATGGTGCTTGGCCGTGCGCTTCCGAGTTTTACTTTACAGCTCTTTTTAGTCGGCGTGGCTCTCTTGCTTCTTTTCCGTGTTCCGTTCCGGGAACTCAAAGAAAACTGGATTTCGATACCGATGCTCGTGCTTGATCTCGTGACAAATTTTGTGGACGTGATCAGTTACATTCGTCTTTTCGCCGTCGGGATGTCGGGGCTTGCGATTGCACAGGCATTTAACAGTATTCTCGCTCCGCTTTTCGGTTCGATTCCGGGCACATTGGCCGCGGTTCTGATTTTGTTCATGGTGCATGCGCTGAATGTGGCTCTCTGCCTGATGGGAGTCGCGGTTCATGCGGTGCGTCTCAATACACTTGAATTTTCAAATCACATTGAATTGCAATGGAGCGGGCAAGCATTTAGCCCGCTTGCAAAGCACAAAGGTCGTTAAACCACAATAAAGAGGAAACTATAATGGATCAAGCTACAATGATTACTCTCGGAAAAATGGGCGCTACTGCTGCGCTCAGCCTTTCAGCTGTCGGCTCTGCGTTTGGGTGTGGTATTGCAGGTTCGGCTGCGATCGGCGCTTGGAAGAAAGCTTACGCGCAAGGAAAAGGCGCGCTTTTTACTTTACTTGTGTTCGTGGGCGCGCCGATTTCGCAGACGATTTACGGGATGCTTATGATGACTTTTATTTTGAATGCCATTAAGGAAAATCCGTCGAACTGGGCGGCGTATCTCGGCGCCGGAATTTTCGGCGGGATTGCGATGCTTGCTTCTTCCTGGTATCAAGGGAAAGCGGCTGCTGCTGCTTGCGATGCTCTCGGAGAAACCGGTAAAGGTATGGTGAACTACCTGATGGTGCTTGGCGTTGTGGAAACCGTTTCGCTTTTCGTGATGGTTTTTGTGATGCAGACTTTCGCCTAATCGAAAAACATTGAAAAGAAGGCCGCCTTTCCGGGCGGTTTTTCTTTTGGAATGGTTTGATTCATTTCCGATCGGAGTCGGGGATAACGCAGCATTCCATTTATGGATCAATATAGATCGCGTTTGCATCACGAGTCACGTCTTTTTTTGTCATCGCGAACGCGGCACGCGTGTGGCGATCCGGTGAGGTACAATACCGAATCCCGATGGCCACGGGCAATGCTCTCGTCATGACAAGTTCATCGCCGTTTTGTCCCGAATCCTTTTCCCAGGTTTGCAATTTCCGACTCTCGGAAAAAATGGGGCAGGGATGCGACAGGAACTGCGGAGACGCGCGAGTCACTTGACCGAAGTTATCGGTAAGCGCGGCTCCGTTTTCGGCGGGGGCTCTCGCGAGACTCGCGAGGTGGGCGCCACCCCGA
>JAISUZ010000085.1 GCA_031271785.1 Fibrobacter sp.
ATACGGAGATGCAGACGCGGGACACGCCCTCTGATAATCCGGAAAAAGCGAATATGCGCGTTTGCAAAGTTTTCGCCGGAAACGATGAATCCCGTTTTCCGGCTTTCTCGAAAAGCGGCTTTTGCCGGGACCCATTTCATGATTGTATATTGATAGCATGAAAAAGTTGATTCATCACCGGAATTTATGTTTGGAATGCGCGGGCTGTGTCGGAGTTTGCCCCGAAAATGCGTTGGATATGTTTGAGCTTGAATTACAAATCGATTCGGAAAAATGTTCCCGCTGCGGTATTTGCGTGAAAGCGTGCCCTTCCGGCGCACTCGAATTAAGGACTGAAAAATGAAATCGTCTGCTTATGATGTTGTGGTGATTGGCGCGGGGCCGGCCGGGTCCGTAGCGGCGCGGAAACTTGCGCGGAAAAAGCACCGGGTTTTGCTGATTGAAAAACGCGCGCAGATCGGTATTCCGGTGCGCTGCGGGGAAGCGACGACTTCGCTTTCTTATTTGGAAGAACATTACGGCCCCATCCCGGCGGAAGCAATTGAAACGATTCTTCACGGCTTGGTGTTCCACGGGACAGGCGGCGTGAGTTTGGAGGCCCACAGGCCCGATTGCGGCGTGATGCTTAACCGTGAGAAATTTGACCCCTGGCTTGCGCACCTCGCTGAAAAAGACGGCGCGGAAGTGGTGGTGCGGGCTTGCGCAACGGCGGTGAGCGCTGTTCAAAACGGACTGCGTACCGTCACTGTTTCAACTCCCGAAGGTTCCCGGGATATTACGGCGAAAATGGTGGTGGGCGCCGACGGCGTTGAATCCAAAGCAGGGCAAATGGTCGGGCTTTCCACAATCCAAAAACCAAATCAGACCTGTACCGGTGTGGATATTCAAGTGAAAGGGCTTTTGACCAAACCCGATAGCCTTACTTTCTGGCAAGGCTGCGACTTTGTGAATGACGGCTACATCTGGAGTTTTCCTAAACAGAAATCCAACGTCACGAATTTCGGCGTCGGTTTTCTGGTTTCAAAATACGAAGGGGTTTCCCCTAAACAACTCGCGATGAACTGGCTGAAAAAGCTTTTCCCTAACGCGGAAGTCACAGGCGTGGTGGTCGGCGGGGCGATTCCCGTTTCCGGAAACCTGCCCGCCTACACTAAAGAACGCTTTTTGCTCGCCGGCGATGCGGCGCATCACTCCAATCCCATGACCGGCGGCGGGATTGCCTCCGCCATGAAGGCGGCAGAGCTCGCGGCAGAAGTCATTCACGAAGGTCTTCTCTCCGGCGATCTGAGCGAACAATTCTTGAAGATTTACGAAACGCGTTGTATGGAAGCTTTCGGCAATTCCCACGCCGCACAACTCGACTTCCGGAAATTTATCCTCGCACAAAACCGGAAAGACCAGGCCGCTTTATACCGCCTTATCAAAGCTTATGTGGACGGCGGTGAGAAAAAATGGAAACTGCTTCTTTCTCCGCTGAAATCCTTGAAGTTCGGTCTCCGGTTTTTTAATTTCAAAGCGATGCTTAAAAATAAATAAGCAGCCGGTTATAAAGCGTGCGCTTACCAACCGGCGGATTTTCAAGCGAAGCGGTGATGGCGCGGGCAAGGCTTTCCGCATGAACCGGACGCCAAAACGCAGGCACGGCATGAGGCGCGCGCTCGAACAGTTTCTTCAGTAAATCTTCTCCGAAACGTTTTTCTTTCCGTTCTCCGAGAATGAGCGACGGGCGAAGGATGGTGAGCGATGGAAACGCGAGCATTTCAAGCCCGCTTTCAAGATGCCCTTTGGTGCGGTTGTAATGCATCCAGGAATGAGGACTCGCTCCCATAGCGCTCACCGCAATGAAATGCGGTACCTTGTTTGCTTTTGCCACAGCGGCCGCCGAAAGCGGAATGCGCAAATCGACTTTTTCACGGTTCTTTTTGGACTTTGCTTTCTTTAAAGTAGTTCCCAAACAGCAAATCACGGCGTCGGCTTTGAAAACCTCCGGCGTATCTTGCAGCCGGTCGAAATCCACTACCTGATATTTTACACGCGCGTCCGTTTCCGGTACTTCGGGGAGCGTTCTTACCGGCAGAATCAGAGACGTGACAAACGAGGTTTTGAGAAGCTCTTTTGTACAGTAAGCGCCGACCAGTCCGGAGGAACCGAGGAGAGTTACAATCATAGGGTAAACGTTAAATAAAAGTTTACCTGTTCTAAGGAAAAATTCTATAATTTATCAAAATTTCTTCCTTGAAAAGGTTCCTATCGTGTCGAAAAAAACAAAAACTATCCTTCCGAATTCGGACGTTTTAGCAAATTCCATCGAAGCATTTAAAAAGTCATTCACGGATCATATTCATCACTCGCTCGCCCGGGACGGCAGAACCGCTACGGAGCATGAAAAATTTTTAGCGATCGCTTATTCCGTGCGCGACCGTTTGATCGACCGCTGGATCAAAACGCAGGAAACTTATTACGATAAAGACGTCAAGCGCGTTTATTATCTGTCGCTTGAATTTTTAATCGGGCGCACTCTCGGCAACTCCGTCTTAAACCTGGATGTAGAAGGCGCCGTCACCGAAGCTCTCGAAGAAATGGGGCTCACCCTCGAAGAACTCCGCGAAGAAGAAGTAGATGCGGGTCTCGGAAACGGCGGGCTCGGCCGCCTTGCCGCCTGCTTTCTGGATTCCATGGCAACGCTTGAACTTCCGGCAACCGGTATGGGTATTCGCTACGAATACGGCATGTTCAACCAAAAAATCAAAGACGGACAGCAGGAAGAACATCCGGACAATTGGCTCCGCCTCCCGAACCCTTGGGAAATCGCGCGCCCGGCAAACGCACTCCGCATTCCTTTCTACGGTTATGTGGTTTCCTGGCAAGACGAAACCGGAAAACTTCACAATCGCTGGGACACCAAAGATTA
The DNA here is from genome assembly GCA_031271785.1 of Fibrobacter sp. Classification (GTDB taxonomy): domain Bacteria; phylum Fibrobacterota; class Fibrobacteria; order Fibrobacterales; family Fibrobacteraceae; genus JAISUZ01. Next base: position 2,912 of record JAISUZ010000085.1, read on the forward strand.
TGTGATCGCGCTTCCTTACGATACGCCGATTCCGGGGTACCACAACAATACGGTAAACAATCTCCGCTTGTGGAGCGCCCGCAGCGCCGATGATTTCGGGCTCGCTTATTTCAACAACGGCGATTACATTGCCGCCGTTCACGATATGGAAATTTCGGAAACCATTTCCAAAGTGCTTTACCCGAACGACACTTCCATGAACGGAAAAGAACTGCGTTTAAAACAACAATATTTCCTTTGTTCCGCTTCTTTGCAAGACATTGTGAACCGTTTCAAGAAAACGCACGGGAACCATTGGAATGTTTTCCCGGAAAAAGTCGTTATTCAATTAAACGATACACACCCGGCAATCTCCATTGCCGAACTCATGCGAATCTTGCTCGACCAGGAAGATTTTGAATGGGATGCCGCTTGGGATATCGTCACAAAAACATTCGGTTACACGAATCACACGCTGATGCCCGAAGCGCTTGAAAAATGGCCTGTTAGTTTGTTCGAACACTTGTTACCGCGCCATCTCCAAATCATCTATGAAATTAATGCGCGTTTTCTCCGCACCGTCGCCATGAGATGGCCGGGCGATGTGGAACGCCTTTCACGGATGTCGATTATCGAAGAAGGTTCCGAGAAAATGGTGCGCATGGCTTACCTTTCCATCGTAGGTTCTTTTTCGGTAAACGGAGTGGCGGCTCTCCACAGCGAACTTTTGAAAACCGAACTCTTCCGCGATTTCTTTGAACTCACTCCCGAGAAATTCAATAACAAGACAAACGGCGTAACCCCGCGCCGCTGGGTTCGCAAATCCAACCCGCTCATGTCCGAACTCATTTCCAAAAACATCGGCGAGTCCTGGGTTCGCAATTTGGACGACTTGAAAAAACTCGAAAAATTTGCGGCGGATAAAAACTTCCAAAAAGAATTTATGGAATTGAAACGCGAAAACAAAAAGCGTTTGGCTAAATATTTACAGGAAACTCAAAGCATTGAACTGAATCTCGACACCATTTTCGACGTGCAGGTCAAACGTATTCACGAATATAAACGCCAACTTTTGAACGTGCTTCATGTAATCCATCTTTACCTCCAAATTAAGGATGGAAAAGAAATTGAACCGCGTACCGTCCTGATCGGCGGAAAAGCAGCGCCGGGTTACTGGATGGCAAAACAGATTATCCGTTTAACGAATGCCGTCGCTTCCGTCGTGAATTCCGATCCGGATTGCCGCGGGAAACTCGCTCTCCACTTCCTTGAAAATTACCGCGTCTCTTTCGCGGAAAAGATTATTCCGGCCGCCGATCTTTCCGAGCAAATTTCCACTGCGGGAACGGAAGCCTCCGGAACGGGAAACATGAAATTCGCCTTGAACGGCGCGCTCACTATCGGTACGCTCGACGGCGCGAATGTGGAAATGCTCGAAGAAGCCGGAAAGGATAACTTCTTTATTTTCGGACTCTCGGTAGAGCAAGTTCAGGATTTACTCGCAAAAGGTTACCGCCCGCGCGATTTCTACGAAAAGGACGGCGACCTCCGCCGCGTGATCGATTTGATCGCAAGCGGATTCTTCAGCCCCGACCGTGCGGACCTGTTCAAGCCGGTTACGGACAAACTGTTGTCGAGCGACCCGTTCTTGCTCCTCGCCGATTTCCGGAGCTACATAGAATGTCAGGAACGCGTGGCGAAAGCCTATACAAACAAAGCCGCCTGGGCAAAAATGGCGATTTTGAATGTAGCCCGCATGGGGAAATTCAGTTCCGACCGAACCATTCACCAGTACTCCGAAGAAATTTGGAATACGAAACCTTGCAAGATTTCTTTGAAATAAAACGCACTAAAGAGCCTCGGATTTACCGGGGCTTTTTTTATCTTTGGATCAAGCATTTTCACCCCTTGGATGGCGCATCATGTCAGATCGTTTTATTGTTACCGGAACTTTCACGGACGACCCTTTCGCAATCGATCTAGCTCAGTATATCGGGCTTCGGGAAGATATTTCCGATACGGTTGCATTGAAAACATTTACCAACTCCGAATTTTGTCCGCGTTACATGCTTGACATGCACGATACCGAACATATCGGCCGGCGCCTTAAAGGAAAAATCGTTTTACTCAGTTCGGTTTCCACTTACGACCGCAGCCGCAACGACCTTGCCATGAGAACCTGTATTCTCGCCCGCGCCGCCAAAGAAAACGGAGCCGAACGCGTGGTGCTCATCGAACCCGATTTGTTTTACAGCGCCCAAGACCGCGGTCCGTACCGCTTCGGCGAACTTGAAAAAGACCGCGAAATTTCCGACTTGAAAAAATTTGACGGACAACCTTTCACAGCGCTCCTTTACGCCCAGCTGTTGAAAGCCTCCGGAGTGGACACCGTTATTACGGTTCATAACCACAGTATCAAAGTCCAGAACCTGTTCTCGGAAATTTTCGAAGGGAATTTTCACAATATGCTTCCTTCGGAAGTTTACTCTCATTACATCAAAAGTTCAAACTTTGTACAAACAGGGAAAGACGGCAACAACCTGGTGCTGGTCGCTCCGGATAAGGGAGCCACTTCCTTCATGAATCAGGTTTGGGACGTTCTCGGACTTCCGAAATGCAAACGCGTGGTGATGGACAAAGTCCGGAGCGGCGAACGCGAAGTCAGCATGACTCTCAGCCCCTCCAGCGAAGTGGACATGAGTTATTTGGAAGGGAAAGACGTGATTGTGTTCGATGACATGGTACGCACCGGCTCCACCATCGTTCAATGCTGCGAACACTTAAAGAGCGGGAACCCGCACCGTGTTTGCTTCGGCGTGACTCACTTCCACACAAGCCCCGAAGCCCGCGAAAAATTAAACAGCCCGTTTATCGATGAAATTTTAACTACGGGTACTCTCCCCGATATCATGAACCGCGACCGTCAAGGGCGCCTGCGCCGTAAACTCACGGTTTTAAAACTCGGTAAATGGCTTGCCCGCTATGTTCTTCAAATGTATCATATTGACGACGGACGTTTCGACAAAGCATTCTACAAAGTAGATATGAGTTCCAAAAATCCGCGTTGGCCGCCCAACTTTCAATAAACTAACGGCGTTTTCAGAGAGGTTCGATGTCTGTAGAAAAAACAAGTGACCCGGTAGAAGATATTCTCCCAAAAGCCTCCATTGACCGCGTTTTAAACCCGGTCCGGCGGCTTCTTCACATAGAAACTTCCGCAGGTATTATCCTTGTTATTGTCACTTTCATTGCGCTCCTCTGGTCAAATCTGGATCATTTTTCCTATATCGCCTTGTGGTCAACGCCCGTTGGATTTTCCATCGGTCCTTTTGAAATGAAGTATTCGCTCCATTGGTGGATCAACGATGCGCTGATGACCCTTTTCTTTTTCATGGTAGGTTTGGAAGTCAAAGGCGAACTCGTTCATGGGGAACTCCGCGGAATCCGCTCGGCAAGCCTCCCGCTTCTCGGTGCGCTCGGCGGCATGATTTTCCCGGCCTTGATTTACCTCGCCATCGCTCCGGAAGAAGCCGCCAAAGGCTGGGGAATCCCCATGGCAACCGATATCGCATTTGTGGTCGGCTGTATGGCAATTCTCGGGAAACGCATTCCCAAAGGCTTGCAAGCGATGCTTCTCACACTCGCCATTGCAGACGACATCGGCGCGATTCTCGTAATCGCTCTCGGTTATTCGAGCAATGTTCAGCTGCTTTATTTATTCTATGCCCTCGTGTTACTCGGGTTCACTCATCTCTTCTTCCGCATGGGAATCCGCTCTATTTTCGTACACGGTATTCTCGGTATCGCCATCTGGTATGCCTTTGTACGCTCCGGGATTCACGCCACTCTCGCGGGCGTAGCCCTTGGGCTTTTAACGCCTGCAATTCCCTCCATAGCCCGAGAAAAAATAAATCGCTACACGGCGAAAGCAGGGGCGCTTCTTGCGGGAGAAAATACCCTTAATGAAGAAAAGACGCGCGAAATTTTAAGAACCTTGAAAAAAGGTTCCAATGAAAGCATTTCCATGCAGGAACGTTTCGTATTCAACTTGCATCCGTGGGTCAATTACCTGATTATGCCGCTGTTCGCTCTCGCCAACGCCGGCGTGCTCATTGAACTCGGCGCGTTTAACCAAAATGCATTTGCCGTCTCTGCCGGGCTCATTCTCGGGAAACCGATCGGGATTTTTCTGTTTTGCTTTATCGCCGTTACACTCGGTATTTCAAAACTTCCCCAAGGCGTCAATTACCGCATTCTATTCGGCGGGGGCATTCTCGCTGGAATCGGATTTACCATGTCGTTATTCATCAGCGAACTTGCCTTTGATGCCGGAACTCTCATGCTCCGTTCCGCAAAAATCGGAATTCTTCTCGGTAGTTTTGTTGCTTCGATCCTCGGCATCAGCTTCATTTTCATCTTCACACGGAAAAAGAAAGAGGTTTCATAATTCTTTTCTCCGCCGGTCGCCGAGTCAATTCCCCTGCCGGATTTAAAATAAAATAGGCATCACCGCCGGGTTTACGCTCGAAACTACGCTTGTAAGAAGATAGCGGAGCCTCACCGCCTGCTTTTCGCAACAAGTCGCGTATAAGCAAACAACAAGAACTCTGAGCTGAAATAATCTTGGCTAGATCGGGGTTTAACGCCGGGGGATGCCTGAAATAAATATACCCAAACAATTAAGTCATGACAACAAAAATTGCTAAAATCACCTAAAGCGGCGGTTTTTCTTCTCCAACCGAGCTTTCAATCAAATCAATTAAGATTTGTGCCGTTCTTTGAGACTCTTTTTGATAATAATCCGCCCGGGCAAGCCGGCGCCGCAGTTCAAAAAGTTCCGAAGAGATATCGAGAGCCATTAAAATCATCTGACTCCGCAAATCCACGCGAGAAGACGGGTTTTCATACTGCGCCAGTTTTTCGTCCACGAATTGAACGACCTCGGATAGTTCCCGGTCGGTCAAATCCGTTTGAATCTGAAACCGGGAAGAACCTACCATCACTCGAGTTGTCCGAAGAGAGGAGTCCATGTTTACCTCACAAGCCTAAACCAAAAGGATCGGCGGCATTATGCCACCTTAACCGAAAAAAGTGGGTTGTGCCCCCTCCTCTTCGGAAGGTTGCTTTTCTTCCGAAACGGTTTCTTCTACAAACTCGCTGCCCTGCGGAGGCTCATTGGAAGTTTCAGCATCCTGAGCAATGGTAAACTCCGTGCCGAGTTCCTTTTCAATGGTGGAGAGCATGTGTTCAAATTTTTCCGCGGCAAGTGAAAGTTCGTTTTCCTGATTTTTGACAGTATCTTGGAGTTCCAAAATTTCCATCTCACGATTTTCAGCTTGCATTTTCAAATCATTCAATTCCGCATTTTTCGAGACCGCCGCTTCTTCGGCTTCCAGTAAAGCATCTTTTAATTTCCGGACTTCCGATTCCAGCCGTACTTTATCGGCTTTCAATGCGCGAACCGTTTCCAAAGCTTTTTCCACTTTCTGAACCAGTGTTTCCATTTTTTCCAAACTCATTTTTTTGTCCTTCTTAAAAAGAGTCGTTTTTCTCTTTTAAAATAAATAAAGCGGTTTGGAGAAAGTGCAACTCCAGGAAAAAACTTCGCCAAATTTGAGCAAAATCACTATCTTATGCCCATGAGTCTTCTCGAAAAACGCCTTTCCGAACTGCCGGCACGCCCGGGCGTTTATTTAATGAAAAACGCTAAAGACAAAATCATTTATGTCGGGAAGGCAAAACTCTTAAACAAACGGGTGCGCAGTTATTTTGACGGCAGAGAACACGAAGGGCACCGCGCCGCGAGCCTCATGCGCCCTCATGTGCATAATATCGAATGGATCATTACGGAAACCGAAGAAGAAGCTCTTATTCTCGAAGCGAACCTGATTCACAAGTACAAGCCCATTTATAATGTTCGCCAGAAAGACGACAAACATTATCCTTATATCACGCTCACGGTAAAGGAACCGTTCCCGCGGGCATTCATTACGCGCTCGCTTAAAAAAGACGGTAACCTCTACTTCGGTCCGTTTATCAATAGTCTCGCCATGCATTTCCTTCTCGACATGTCCACGCAACTTTTTCACTTGAGAGAGTGCAAGCTGAAACTCCCGCTGAAAATGCCGGTACGGCCATGCCTGAATTATCACATCGGGCGCTGCGACGCGCCATGCGCATTACTTTGTACGCAAGAAGAATACCGGGAAAAAGTACAGGAAGCCATCCGCCTGTTTGAAGGAAAGCGAGACGATCTTCTCAGAAAATGGGGAGAGGAAATGGAAGAAGCCAGCCGGAATTTTGATTTTGAGACGGCGGCAAAAAAGCGCGATGCGATTCTTGCGCTGCAAGCGACCGATACCAAACAGAAAGCCGATGCGGCAAACGCTCATTTGACTCTCGATGTGATTTCCATTCGCCGGAATGAAAAACTGGCGGCGGCCGCTATTCTCGAATACCGCGAAGGCGTTTTTTTCGGACGCCGGCATTACCGCCTGGAATGTAACTTAGAGCAAACCGAATCCGAAATTCTCCAAGAAATATTGGCGTCATGGTATCTGGATGTCGATTTGATTCCGGCTGAAATCGCGCTGGAAACGCCGATCCCTGAAAAAGAGCAAAAGCTCATTGAAAAAACGTTGTCGGAGAAAGCGGGGCGAAAAATCTCTCTTATTTACCCGAAACGCGGCGAGAAAGTCGGATTCTTGAGACTCGCCCATGCGAATGCGGAAATGCTTTTGGTAGAAATGCTTGCCGAGTCCAGAAAGTATGATGAAATCGCCCAAAGCGTTTTCGATTTGCAAAAAGAACTCGGACTCAAGAAAACACCGTTCACTATGGAATGTGTGGATATTTCTCATTTATCGGGAACCAATACCGTAGCAAGCCTCGTCGCCTTCAAAAACGGGAGACCGGACAAAGCAAACTACCGCAAATTCATCGTCAAAACGGTGGAGGGGGTGGATGACTTTGCAAGCATGCAGGAAATTTTGGAACGCCGTATTCAGCGGCTTAAAAAGGAAAACAAGCCGCTTCCCGATCTCTTTGTCGTGGACGGCGGAAAGGGGCAAGTGGAATCCGTTCAGCATATTTTAAACGCCCTCGGACATTCCGAACTCCCGCTCATTGGACTTGCCAAACGGCTCGAAGAAATCGTATTTCCCGGAAATCACCCTTCCATTGTTCTCCGCCGCACAAGTCCCGCACTGAAACTGCTTCAAAATATCCGCGATGAGGCCCACCGTTTTGCTATTACTTTCCAAAGAAGCAAACGGAAAAAGGATCTGCAAGTCGAATGGTTGAACCATGCCGGTATCGGGGAAGCGTTGCGCACCAAGATTCTTTCCAAATACCGCTCGCCGGAACATTTTTTGGAAGCGCCTCCGGAAGATATAGAATACTTGCTTGGGAAAACACGGGCGCTGAAAATCCGGGAACAAGTGGTCGATTTTATCACAACCCGCTAAAAATTCCTCAAACGGTAAACGGCTTGGCATACGCCAAGCCGTTTACTTTAATCTCTAAATTTTACTTTTTCTTCTTGGTGTAATTTACTTCCGGGCGAAGAATCTGACCGACCGTCACAAGCAAAGAAACAATCGGTTCCTGATGATCCTGGCTCAAATCATAAATCGCCACCCCGGACATTCCTCCGCTCTTCACGCGGTTCGCGACCGCTTTCACAGAAGGAATTCCCATAAACACAATAGATTCCGTACTGCTGACCGCTACTTCGGATTCTGTCGCTTCGTCAAATGTTACCTGATAATCGGTTCCCTTAAACGCATTATCCATGAGTTCGCGGTAAGTGAGGTAACCTTCGTTGCCGCTCCCGGCGCCCTGGTGCGGCGTTCCAAGCCCTTTCGCGCCTAAAAATGTTTTAGCGAGAAGAGAAACCACCGGAACCATTTTTGATTTATCAACTCCGGCAGAACTCAAAGTATTCAAAGCATTTTCAATATCTTTTCCGCTTAAGTTCGGTTTTAATACCGCCACTTCCTCGGTCATTTGTTCTACAACGGAAACCGTGATATAATCGGCCTTACTCAAAACCGAAGCATCATAAGCATTTGAGGAGGCCAGCGGATAAGTCGTTAAGGAAAGCAATTTTTCACCTTTTGCAGAAACGAGAGCTTGCACCATGGCTTCATAAGCGCTTTTATCTTCTTCCGTAAGATTTTGCCAATCCAACTCAATACCGGCAAGTTGATATTTTCCGACCCATTCCTGAACAGCTGATGTGAAAGCCGAAAGAAGATTTTCATCTTGAGCGATCGTTTTCAAAGTAGCTTCCGCATCGGCGCCGCCCACAACCAACAGCAAGGCAACTTTATTATCCTGCGCATTTTTGGCGAGCAATTCAAAATTGGCGGCATCGGTTTCATCGGCAAGAACAAGAGAACCGTCATCGACCGGAGTTGCCCCCACATAGTGAATATGAGTTACAAACTCATAACGAACATCGCCCGGGAAAAATTGAGAATACTGAACCCAATAAGGGTAGTAACCCACAACTTTCGGAGACGCGGCAAACGAAAGAGCGGCAAGACAAAGTGTAAAAAGAATACTGAATCTCATAAAACCACCTTATTTCTTAATAAGATAAA
>JAISUZ010000038.1 GCA_031271785.1 Fibrobacter sp.
CCACCAACCAAAAGATTGAATAGAAATTGTGTTTTGCATGCGGAAAATTTACATAAAGAATGGAACTTTGTCAATAGGCAAATCCATAAATTTTGAAAATTTATATAAAAATTCGTTCACTCCGCATTCATCGGGCATGAAAAGCAGGGATAGGAGGCAAAGGATTAAGTAACAGCACAGACAAAGGAATTTTACACAATCACTTGGACTTGAAATAATCCGGCGTGCCCCCGCGCTTCGCGCGGGTCGGGCTGTATTTTCGTGACAACAAGTTGCCAACGAAAACGGAGCCGCGCTTACCGATCACTTCGGTCAAGTAACTCGCGAGTCTCCGCCCTTCGGGTCACCATCCCTGCCCGGACAATCCCGCACGATACTTCTTAGCCATCTTGCACAACTACTCCAGTTTTAGGAACATTCTCATCGAACCGTTTTTCTACCGCCAAACCGTATTTTTGCAAAACTTATTGATCTTAAACCGCTAATTTTCCATGATTTGTTTATCAGAACTCACGCGAATATAACCAAAAATCATTCTGTTTCTCCGTTTTACAATAGTCATTTTGCCCCAAATTAACGAAAAAACGCAGAAAACTAAGAAAATAATGTGCTAAAAAAAGAGATCTCTTAAATCCACCATTCAAATATAATTCATTTTGTCGAATTCAATTCAAAAATGCAAAAAAAAATCGAAAAAGTGGTGGATTTAAGAGATCTTAAAATTCCACTTTTTTAACCCAAACAGGAATTTAAAATGGCTCTTTTTTCAAAAAAAATAATCATGCTGTTCGGCGCGGCAGTATTTGCCTTTTCTCTCACCGCCTGCGGTGGTGACAGCAGTACCGGCGGGGACGATATTGAATTAAGCAGCAGTTCCATTGAAGCAGACGATCCGAGCAGTTCAAGCGAAATAAAATTGTCCAGCAGTTCTCATACGGATGTAAGTGATCCGCTCAGCAGCAGCTTGCAAGAAATTTCCTCTTCTTCAACTGAAAGTGTTTCCAGTTCGTCTTCTGTTGCAGAGTCTTCGAGCAGTGCCGCACAAGAAAGCTCCAGCTCCGGTGAAGAAGTCTCCAGTAGTTCGACTGCCGAAGAAAGTTCATCTTCCGGTTTGGAATCAAGCAGTAGTATAGAACAGAGCAGTTCCAGTAAGGAACCGGAATCCAGTTCCTCTTCCGAAGATAATATGTGCGGCACTGTTCCTTATGATCCGCGTGCCGAATTTTGTTTTAAAGACAACATTTACGACAGATGCGGCGGTGACCGTTATACTCCGAATACAAAATTCTGTTTTAAAAACAGGGTTTATGACAAATGCAACGGCATGGAATATGACCCGTCTAAGCAAATTTGTACAGATGATGTCGTTTTGTCGAAATGCGGGGACCTTATCGGTTATGACCCGGAGAAAGAGTTTTGCGATATCCGTGACTACCAAACTTATAAGTGGGTAAAAATCGCTACCCAAACTTGGATGGCGGAGAACTTGAATTATACCAAGTCACCGATCAATAGCTGGTGTTATGATGAAGATGATGCCAATTGTGACATTTACGGTCCGCTTTACGATTGGGAAACGGCAATGGCGGCTTGCCCCGAAGGTTGGCATTTGCCGAGCAGAGAGGAATGGAATACATTGGTGAGTTTTGCCGGCGGTTTAGAGGCCGCAGACAGATTAAAATCAGCGGACGGCTGGGACGGCGCGGGTAGATTCGGTTTCAACGCCTTGCCGGGCGGCAGCCGCAGCTACCTCAGTGGCAATTTCAGCAATGCCGGTAATAACGGCTACTGGTGGACGGCTACGGAGAACAATAGTGACAATGCGTACCGCATGGATATGCGCAGCGGCAACAATGAAGTGACTGGCATGAGTAACAGTAAGGATTACGGATACTCGGTTCGGTGTGTTAAGGACTAGAATTTATCGTAATATCTCCGATCATCCCTTAAATTCACCTTTTTAACTCTAACAAGGAATTTAAAATGGCTCTTTTTTCCAAAAAAACAATCATGTTGTTCGGCTCGGCAGTATTCGCCTTTTCTCTTGTTGCCTGCGGCGGTGACAGCAGTATCGGCGGGGATGATATTGAATTAAGTAGCAATTCCATTGAAACAAGCGATTTGAGCAGTTCTAGTACTACGCCGGAAAATTCCAGTTCCTCCGCAAATTCTGAAATCAGCAGTTCTTCATTTGCAAATAAAATTTGCGAAGGTCAGGAATATGACCCCGGCACGGAATATTGTTTCGAAGGAGTTATAAAGGAATACGGTGAATTTATTGATTCCCGGAATGACCGGACTTATAAGTATGTAGAAATCGGCGCCCAAACCTGGATGGCGGAAAACTTGAATTATGCCGCAGCAAGCGGCAGTTGGTGTTATGAAGATGATGCTTCCAATTGTGACACTTACGGCCGGCTTTATGACTGGGAAACGGCAACGGAAGTTTGCCCCGGTGGTTGGCATTTGCCCAGTGATGATGAATGGACTGCATTGGTGAATTTTGCCGGCGGCGGTTTAACAGCCGGAACCGCGTTAAAATCAATGACCGGTTGGGTTGATAATGGTGATGGCTTTATCGCTGGCGCGGATGATTTAGGCTTTTCTGCCTTGCCGGGCGGCAGCCGCAACAGCGAAGGCAGTTTCTTCTATGCCGGCAGTTACAGTCAGTGGTGGAGCAATTCGGAGGTCGGCAGCAGCGGTAGCAGCGACGCTCATTACTTGAGCATGATGACTAGTGATGCGGGTATAACTGAAGGTTCCGGCAATAAGAACGATGGTTTTTCGGTTCGTTGTATCAAGAACTCAGGTGTAGTTTCCAGTTCTTCTGCAAATCCTGAAATCAGCAGTTCTTCCCTTACAAATAAAATTTGCGGCAGTCAGGAATATGACCCAGGCTCAGAATATTGCTCCGGAGGAGTTGTAAAGGAATACGGTGAATTTACCGATACCCGGGATGATCAAACTTACAAGTATGTAGAAATCGGCGCCCAAACCTGGATGGCTAAGAATTTGAATTATGCCGCGGCAAGCGGCAATTGGTGTTATAAAGATGGCGATTCCAACTGTAAAACTTACGGCCGGCTTTATGACTGGGAAACGGCAAGGAACGTTTGCCCCGATGGCTGGCATTTGCCGAGCGGAGAGGAATGGACGGTATTGGTGGATTTTGCCGGTGGTTTAGGTATCGCGTTAAAATCAGCGACAAGCTGGGATGGCACGGATGATTATGGGTTTAATGCCTTGCCGGGTGGTTACCGTAGCTACGGCGGCAGTTTCGGCGATATCGGCAGTAACGGCTACTGGTGGAGTGCTTCGGAGGGCAGTAGTAGCAATGCCTACAGTCGGTTCATGGGTAGCGACATCGCGATTGTGAGTGAGAGTAACGACAATAAAAGTTACGGATACTCGGTTCGGTGCGTTAAGGACTAGAATTTATCGTAATATCTCCGATCATCCTTTAAATTCACCTTTTTAACTCTAACAAGGAATTTAAAATGGCTCTTTTTTCCAAAAAAACAATCATGCTGTTAGGCTCGGCGGTATTTGCCTTTTCTCTTACCGCCTGCGGCGGTGACAGCAGTACCGGCGGGGATGATATTGAATTAAGCAGCAGTTCCATTGAAACAGACGATTCGAGCAGTTCAAGCGAAATAAAATCGTCCAGCAGTTCTCATACGGATATAAGTGATCCGCTCAGTAGCAGCAGTTTGCAGGAAAGTTCTTCCTCATCAACGGAAAGTATTTCCGGTTCGTCTTCGGCAACGGATAACAGTTCTTCTTCTGTGAATAATATGTGCAACACTGTTCCTTATGATCCCGCCTCGGAAAGTTGTATTGACGGCAATATTTATGGTAAATGCGACGATGTTCTTTATCCTGTATCAGCAAAATTTTGTGTTGCCGGTGTCATTTATGATAAATGCGGCGGTCGGGAGTACGACCTTGCCACGGAAGGTTGTTCCGGTGGCGTCATTTTGCCGAAATGCGGTAGCACTCTTTATGATCCGGCTGTAAACTTCTGTTTTAGAAATAACGTTTACGATAAATGCAGTGATGCGGAGTTTGACCCGGCTGTGCAATTTTGTTTTGAAAGTAATGTTTACGACAAATGTAGCGGTCGGGAGTACGACCTTGCCACGGAAGGTTGTTCCGGTGGCGTCATTTTGCCGAAATGCGGTAACACTCTTTATGACCCGGCAGTAAAATTCTGTATCGAAAATAGCATTTATGATAAATGCGGCAACAGCAGTTATATTCCCTCTACACAATTTTGTTTTGAAAGTAATGTTTATAACAAATGCGGCGGTCAGGAATACGACGTTGTTACGGAAGGTTGTTTCGGTGGCGTCATTTTGCCGAAATGCGGTAACACTCTTTATGACCCGGCAGTAAAATTCTGTATCGGAAATAGCATTTATGACAAATGCGGCGGCGTAGAATATGATCCGGATGCAGAATATTGCTCCGAAGGGAGTATAGAGAAATACGGTGAATTTACCGATACCCGGGATGATCAAATTTACAAGTATGTAGAAATCGGCACCCAAACGTGGATGGCGGAGAATTTGAATTATGTCACGGCAAGTGATAGTTGGTGTTATGATGATGATAATTCCAACTGCAACACTTACGGCAGACTTTACGAGTGGACAATAGTAATGGGTTTTGAAGCTTCATGCGCTTATCATAGTTGTGCCGTTCAGATTCAAACAAAGCATCAGGGAATTTGTCCGGAAGGCTGGCATTTGCCGAATAATGACGAATGGACAATACTGATAGATTTTGCCGGTGGTCCGGACATGGCGGGAACCGCGTTAAAATCAGCAGTCGATTGGAACGGTACGGATGATTACGGATTCAACGCCTTGCCGGGTGGCTACCGTAGCAACGCCAATGGCCGTTTCCTTGATGTCGGCAGTAGTATCAGGTGGTGGAGCGCTACGGAGAGTAGTAGCAGTGGTGGCCTTGTGTACTCCTACCGACTCTATAACAGTAGTGTTACTCTCCTTCACAATTCTAAGATCTTAGGATACTCGGTGCGTTGTATTAAAGACTAGGGTTTACCGAAATCCAAACCAAGGTTTTCATTACAAGGGCATGGTATCATGCCCTTTATTTTTTGGTGGTATTTTTCTTGTTAATTTGTTTATATGGATATCAGCTCAAAAACCGGGGAAATGAATTGAAAAATATGATAAAAAAAGATAATTTAAGTGCGCAGTTACACTCGGAGTTTATTAATGATTTTTTCAAAAAAAGCAATCTCTTTATTAGGCTCGGCAATACTAATCCTCTTTCTTTCAGCCTGCGGCGGCGGCAGTACCGACGGAGGTAGCAATATTGAACTTTCCAGCAGTTCTGTCGGAGATTCGGGATATCCGTTGAGCAGTAGCAGTTTGCAGAAAAATTCCTCTTCAAGTTTGGATTTAAGCAGTTCAAGTATTGTTATTATCGGCGGAACATTTACCGATGCCCGTGACAATAAAGAATATAAGTGGGTCGAGATTGGTTCTCAAACTTGGATGGCAGAGAATTTGAATTATGTTACAACAATCCGCTCCTGGTGTTATGATAACGATGAATCCAACTGCGCTCAATACGGCCGGCTTTACTACTGGGCAACGGCGATGAATTTGCCGGATTCATGTGTTTTTCAAAAGAATGAAAAAGAATGTTCATCTCAAATCCAAACGCCACATCAGGGCATTTGCCCTGCAGGCTGGCATTTGCCGAGTAATGTTGAATGGACAACACTGCTGGATTTTACCGGTGGTTCATCCGTCGCCGGAATCAAATTAAAATCAGCGACCGGTTGGGATGGCACAGATGATTACGGCTTCAATGCTTTGCCGGGTGGCCGTCGTTTTAACCTTGGTGGCGCATTCAGGGAAGTTCGCACTGGCGGTTATTGGTGGACAGTTACAGAATATGGTAGTGGTACTGCTTATTACCGGCGTATGTCTAGTGAGTTCACCTTTTTGAGTAAGGGCGATGAGGCTAAGAATAACGGATTGTCAGTTCGTTGTGTCAAGGACAATTAGGGCTCATCGGGCATGAAAATCAAAGTATTTTTATTCTTTTTGTCTTTCGGTATTTTGAATGCCGCGAGCCCCTTTATTCATTTCGACTCCTCCAAAGACTTGTTTACGGGAACGCAAATTTTTGCCGCTTTGGATTCGGTAGGGAAGGGAAACTGGATGGAATGGGACAAACAGGGAATCCGGGACGCTGAACTCGCTGCTTATTTTTCAAGTCATCCGAAAGCGAAAACGGCCTGGTTTTCTTTGGAAAGTCCGCAAAAGGGGATTTTTGCCGTTCTTTATCCGCAGTCTTTAAAAAAAGAACGCCTCGCGTTTTACCGTGTGGAAAAATTTGCCCCAAAACCTCAGAAACTTTCCATGCACGCCTTGCTCGATGAAACCAAAATCTTCAGGGATTACAGACAAACGGCAGAAAATGAATTAGTACACTTGGATAACACGGAACTGCGTGTGACTCTTTTTGAAAATCGGATTCGTTTTGAATACCGCCATCCGGATACGGAAGGGCTTTTTATACCGAAAAATTTTGCCGCTTTGGAATCGTATGAGAAAAAACAATTGGTAGAAGCGTACCTCGCTTTTTTTAAAAATGAATATGCGGTCATGATTCGCGCCTTCGTTCAAAGTACGAGCGGACTCTTTAATTGGCAGCCCTGGCATTGGTATCTTCCGGAATGGACTTCACCTTACTTTATCTCAAGTGCGGAAGTGGAGGCGTTGCTGTCTGCTCCCGTGCCGCCGGCGGAATTCCGAATTTTCTTTGCCCGCACCGCCGGCGGAGAAACGGTCACTTTAAAAACCAACGGCAACGGCTTTTATATCATGGAACTTTTCAAACCTTAATTCCTATGGAACCTTTTACTCTTTCCCGCTACCCGATTCTCCGTTATCTGCCTTCGATTTTAATCATGGCATTCCTCTTTTACGGCTCAAGCAAACCGGGTTCCGGAATGACATGGCTTGTGCCGCCTTACGATAAAATGCTTCACGGTTTTATTTATGCCTGTCTCGGAATTTCTTACGCCCTTTGGTGGAAACCCGCCGCTTGGGAATCCAAACGCATTCTCGGGATTTTTTGGGTCACGCTCATCTGCCTTATTTTCGGACTTTCCGATGAGTTTCACCAAAGTTTTATTCCGGGAAGGTCCGCCTCCACCGATGATTTAATTGCCGATGCGGTCGGCGGGCTTGTGGGCGCGCTCGTATTTGCGCTTTTAAAACCCTGGAAACGGTTTAAAATTTTCCGGTAAAAATGATTTCGCGTTCGAGGGTGATGCCCGAATGAGCGCGCACTTTTTGAATGATTTGCTCCGAAAGATCGTAAATATCTTGCGCGCTCGCGTTTCCGGTATTGATAATAAAATTGGCGTGCTTTTCGGAAACTTGCGCTCCGCCCACGGTAAAACCCTTGAGTCCGGCGGCTTCGATCAGCGCTCCCGGAAACCCTGCCGCCGGGCGCTTGAATGCCGAACCCGCGTTCGGAAATTCGAGAGGTTGTTTTTCCTTCCTTTCTTTCATCACTTTCGCCGCCTCTTCTTTTAAAACTTCCGGATCTCCGTTTTGAAATTCGAGTATTGCAGATAAAATAATTTCTTTGTTCTTTTGAAAAACAGATCGGCGGTAACCGAATTCACATTCTTCCCGGGAACGTGAAACCGTTGTTTCGGTTTCCGGATCGAAGCTCCGGACTTCACGGATGCAATCGGCTATTTCCTGCCCGTAAGCGCCGGCATTCATGTAAACCGCGCCGCCGGTGGTGCCGGGAATTCCGGAAAGCAAATGAATCCCGGAAAGCCCGCGATGGATGGATTCTCTCGCGAGTGCCGAAAGAGAACTCCCTGCAAAAACTTCGCAAGAATTCTCTGAAAAATGAAAAGAAGATTTTGAAACGATGCGGATCACAAGACCGTCGAACCCCGCATCGGAAAACACCACATTGCTCCCGCGCCCCAAAATGAAATAGGGGAGTTGGCGTTCCTGTGCAAACCGTATTGCAAGTTTCAACGAATCCGCACCGGAAATATCCGTAAAAAACCGCGCCGCGCCGCCCACGCGGAAGGTTGTATATTGTTTTAAGGAAACATTCTCTTGTATATTTAAGGGGTCTTGCATTTTTTAAATTTAGAAACATGTTTGTAAAGCGCGACCATATCGAATCCTTGAAAGCCTCGCTCTCCATCACGCTCGTGGCGGAGCGTTTGGGCTATCGGGTGATCCGCGGTAAAATCCGCTGCCCGTATCCGGGGCGGCATGCTCACGGTGACCGCACGCCTTCGGTTTCGCTCTCGGAAGAAAAAGGACTTTTTAATTGTTGGGTTTGTCCGGATGTTCGCGGCGACGTGATTCGTTTGGTGGAAATCACCAAGAATATTTCTTTTCCCGAAGCCGTGCGTTATCTTGAAGAGGAGTTTAAACCGTGGGATGTTTCCGCACAACCCGTGCGCGCCCGTGAATTTTATGAACCGCCGGTGCCTGAAAACGGAAAGGTGGAAAAAAAGGAAAAAGCGGACCCTGCCAAAGTAAAGGAACGCTCGGAGATCATTTATTCGTTTTTGAAAATGCTTTCTCCTATTGAAGAAAATACGCCTGCTGCCCGTTATCTGGCGAGCCGGAAAATTTTCAAAAAAACATGGCAGAAAATGCTGCTCCGCGTGATTCATGATTACCCGAAAATCAACAGTGCTCTCCTTGAACTTTACGGGCTTGAAAAACTGCAGGGCGCCGGGCTTTTTAATGATAAAGGGCACCTGCGTTATTACAAGCATCCGCTGATATTCCCGTATCTGGACGAAGATAACCGCGCCTTGTTTTTTCAGGCGCGCGCCATTGAAGCGGGCGTTGAACCCAAAGAACTTAATCTCCGCGCGGCAAATGCAATTCCTTACAACAAAAAAGTTTTGAACGGAGAACCCGGTTGGGTTTACCTCTGCGAAGGCGTGATTGATACGTTAACGCTCATTGACCGCGGTTTTGAAGCCGTGGGGATTCCCGGCGTGAAATCGTTTAAACACGAATGGGTTCATTTGTTCAAAAACAAGAAAGTGGTTCTTTGCCTCGATCAGGACGAAGCCGGCCGTAACGCTACGGCGGTGATCCGGAATCTTTTCACAGGCGCTCATATCGAGTGTGTTGTTTTCGGTGAAGGAATCACGCCTCACTTTCAAATGAAAGAGGGGCAGGATATTAACGATTTATTCCGGGGAAAGCGGTCTTAAATCTGGCAGGAAACGTAGATCGAAAGGCGTACTTTATCGTTGTTATCGGATTGAAGAACGCCGATTGCGACTTCTCCGGAGAGTGTCAGGTAAGACAAAATACCGACGTCGAGGCGCGGCAGGAGATCCAGCATAAAATCTCTTGAAATCTCGCCTACGCTTCCGGAAGTGAGTAAACCGATGCTCGCGCGCACCGGTTCTCCGATGCGGAATTGCGGGATCACGGCTCCCGAGAATTTAACCCAACCGTCGGGACTCACGATACCGTTAAACAGGCCGAGCCGGGCTTCGTAAAGAGCGGTAAAATTTTTAGAAATGGTTTGGAGGGTATTGTAAGTGAAAGAAAGCCCGCCGCCGTTGTCGTGGTTGAGCCCCATCAAAATATCCATTTGAAGGGTAGCGTTCGATTGAAAACGGTACTTTGCTCCCACGTCGATATGAGCGTAAATGTCGTCTAAGTTGTTGTAAGAGGTGAAAAATATTTTGCCGCCGACTTCCCAATAATCGTTGACTCCGATTTGAATATTCACCGGAAGCGCTGCGTCGGCTTTGTATTCGGTGTAAAAACCGGCGCCGACGGTAAAACGGTCTTTGACCATAAATTCCGGACCAAAGGTATAGCGGGCATCCCAAAAGCGATCTAGTGCACTCGCGGAAACCGCGAGAAAGCAAAGAAAGAAGAGAATAATTCGTGCCATATTAGATTAAATTTACTTAAAAAGATTAAAAAAGATGAATTTGTTTCGCTTTAAAAGGATTTTATATGATTGAGCCACGCCCGGAACTCGGGAAATTATCGGATTATGTTCCCGGAAAATCCATTGAAGAAATTCAAAACCGTTACCATTTGGACCGGGTGATTAAACTCGCCTCCAATGAAAATACTCTCGGTGTTTCTCCGCGCGCAAAGCGCGCGTACGAAGCGGCGGCGGACTCCTTTTATTTGTACCCCCGCGGCGAAGCGCCGCAGCTGCTTTCTGCCTTGGCGGAAAAATACGGCGTGGAAAAAAGTCAAATCATTATCGGAAACGGTTCCGATGAAGTGATTGAGTTTGTGGCGCGGGCGTTTGTGCGGGAGGGCGACACTTGCCTCGGAATAGCGCCCACGTTTTCCGTTTATCGTTTTGCCGTTCTTGCCGCCGGCGGTAATTGGGTGCAAGTCGAGGCCTCTTCTCCGGAAGAAAAACCTTCGGTGGTGAGTATTTTATCTCAGGTAACGCCTGAGGTACGCGTACTTTTTCTATGCAGCCCGAATAACCCCACGGGTTGGTATTATTCGGAAGCGGAAATCGAAACGCTGTTAAAAAATTTGTCGCCGGAAACGCTTCTCTTTTTGGATGAAGCGTATGCGGAATTTGCGGAAGCTTCCGATTTTCCGGATTCTTTTTCCATGATTCGAAAATATCCGAATTTGCTTGTGAGCCGTACGTTCAGTAAAATTTACGGGCTTGCCGGGCTTCGCGTGGGTTACGCTTTGGGGAACGCCGAAGTGGTGCGCCATTTGTGGAAGATCAAACCGCCTTTTGATGTGAATAGCGCGGTGCAGGCCGCGGCGGTAGCCGTTCTTTCCGACCGGGAATATTTTGAACAAAGTCTTAAACTTGTGCGTAGAGGGAAAGAGCAGCTCATACCGGCGCTCTCGGCGATGGGATTTTCGGTACAGCCCACTCAGGCGAATTTTATTTGTGTAAAAATCGGTGCGCAGGCAATGGCTCTCGTGGAGTTTCTGGAACAAAACGGCGTGATTATCCGCCCGCTGAAAAGTTTTAAAATGGATGCTTATGTGAGAATCACTATCGGCACTTCCGAAGAAAATGCGGTATTGCTTTCTTTGATTTCCAAATGGCGTGAGGAAAATAAAAATGGCTGAAACTCGGGAATTATTGGAATTTGCGCTCGCCGCAAGCCGCGCCGCCGAAGAGGTGATTTTAAATTATTACGGGCGCGGTGTGAATGTGGAATGGAAGCCCGACAATACTCCCGTGACGATCGCCGATAAAAGTGCGGAAGAAATTGTCCGGAATCTTTTGATGCGGGAAATGCCGGAGGCCGGGTTTATCGGAGAAGAAGGCGGCATTGAAAATGAGAACGCCGAATACCAATGGATTATGGACCCGATCGACGGCACCAAGTCTTTTATTCATGGAGTTCCTTTGTTCGGAACGCTGCTTGCGCTTTACCGTAAAGGAATTCCTTTGGTGGGTCTCATTCGTTTGCCGGCTTTGAAATCTTGTCTGTGGGCGTCTCTCGGCGGCGGTGCGTTTTTGGACGGCGAAAAGATTACCTGTTCTTCCGTATCTTCGCTTCAAGAAGCGCTTGTGCTTTCGGGAACGCTCAATACCATGGAAGATAAAGGCCGGGGAGAAGCGTTCACCAAACTCCGCCGGTCGGCGCGTTTGTATAGAGGTTGGGGCGATTGCTACGGTTATTATTTAGTCGCGACCGGCAAAGCGGAAGTTATGGTGGATCCGGTAGTTTCTCTTTGGGATATAGCGCCGCTTCCGTTAATCATGAAAGAAGCCGGCGGCGTATTTTCAACGCTCGATGGGAAAACCGAGCTTTTCGATGCCGTCGGAAAACCAACCGGGAGCATTTACGAAGGCTTTACCGGAATCGCCGCGAACGGCGCGCTCTACGAGCGCGCGCTCAGTTTTTTTTCCAAAGCGTAATCAGCGATTTATTTTTTCGCGTCATAAGCCAAATATTCGGGCCGATCAGTACAAGGTCGCGGATGAGAGCCGTCCAGGCTTCCGCTTTATCCTGCGCGCCTTCGAGTTCAAAACAGCCGCAGGTAATACCGAGATCGTGAAAGAGCGCCCAGGAAAGCGCCACGATAAAGGAAAGAAACATCAGGAAAATTGCAAAAGCGGCTTCGCGCACGAACGGCGAAAAAATCAGCGCAATCCCAAACCAAAGTTCGAGCTGGGGCATGAAGAGCGCGAAAAAGTTATTGGCAAATTCCGGAAGAAACTGGTATTGAGCAACGAGGGTTGCGAAAGTAAGCGGGCTTTGAATTTTGAAGATACTTGCAAAGATAAACATCCCGCCGATCCCGAGCCGCAAATGGTTCTCCAGAACTTTTTCGGTAAAAACGCGGTTTGCTCTCCAGGCGGGGATCACTAAAAGCGCGGCGAGTGCTACCAAACAGATTCCTGTTTGAAGCCCGTATTTCCAAGCCTTCGGGAAGATAACCAGTACAAATTCTTTATCCGTAAAGGTAATGAAGGTTTCCGGAAAAGAAATCTCGGCGATACCGAGAATAGCGAATAATGTAGCGAAAGTGAGGCAAATGAAAGAAATAACCATACTCACTCCGGTTTTTCCATAATGGGTTGAGAACCGATCCACTCCACGGAATCGGCGCTGTCCACACGGAGGTTATTGACGATCGCGAGTAGAAAACAAGCAAACCCGAGAATCAGAAGAAACTTCCAATTCAAACTTTTTAAGTAGGCACTTAATTTTTTCATCATAAGACGAATTTACAAAAAAAGCGAGCCGAAGCCCGCCTTGTAAAGCTAGGAGCAAAGCCCGGAAAGGTCGCGCACCGCACCTTTGTCTGCACTCGAAGCCATTGCCGCGTAAGCCTGCAACGCTTTTGAAATCTGCCGGTTCCGATTTTCCGGCTTCCAGGCGCGGTTTTCTTTAGCATCCATTGTGCTCCGCCGCGCGCTCAGTTCCGCATCGGTAATACCGATGTTGATTTTCCGCCCCGGAATATCGATCTCAATTATATCCCCGTCTTGAACGAGCGCAATATTCCCGCGGTTCGCCGCTTCGGGGCTCACATGCCCGATGGAAAGTCCGCTGGTACCGCCGGAGAACCGTCCGTCCGTCACGAGCGCACATGCTTTCCCGAGCCCCATGCTTTTGAGGTAACTTGTGGGGTAAAGCATTTCCTGCATGCCGGGACCGCCTTTAGGGCCTTCGTAACGAATCACCACCACATCGCCGGCATTCACTTTACCGCCGAGAATACCCGTTACCGCGTCTTCCTGACTTTCGAAAACCACGGCCTTACCGACAAAATTCCAAATGGATTCATCGACGCCGGCGGTTTTCACAATACAACCGTTTTCCGCGAGGTTTCCGTAAAGAACGGCGAGTCCGCCTTCGCGCGTGTAGGCGTGATCGAAAGAACGAATGGCGCCGTTCACGCGGTTTTTGTCCAAATCCGGATAAAAAGAGGATTGCGAAAATGCCACGAGATTGAATTTACCTCCCGGCGCGGCGAGGTAACGTTTCTCCACCGTTTCGGATGGGTTTCGCATAATATCGTATTTGTCGATCGCTTCGCCGATGGTTTTTTCATGAACGGTGAACGCTTCCCGGTGAATCAGCCCGGCGCGATCCATTTCGCCGAGAATACCCATAATGCCGCCGGCGCGGTTTACGTTTTCAATATGAACATCGTGAACCGTCGGCGCCACTTTGCAAAGGCAAGGGGTGGTTTTAGAAAGCTCGTTAATGTTTTTCATAGTGAACGGCACGCCCGCCTCTTGCGCTACCGCGAGTAAATGAAGCACGGTGTTGGAGCTCCCGCCCATTGCAATATCGAGCCGCATCGCATTTTCAAAAGCATCCATGGTTGCGATGGATTTCGGAAGAACGCTCTCGTCGTTGTGATCGTAATAACGCCTGCAAAGTTCCACAATGCGGACGGCCGCTTCTTCAAAAAGCGATTTCCGTTCGGAGTGGGTCGCGACCACCGTCCCGTTTCCGGGGAGAGAAAACCCGAGAGCCTCGGTCAGGCAATTCATGGAGTTCGCCGTAAACATACCGGAGCATGAACCGCAAGTCGGGCAAGCCGCGAGCTCCACCGCTTCCGAATCTTCGTCGGAAACGTTCGGGTTTGCCGAATCAATCATCACATCAATAAGGTCCAGAGAGCGTTCGGAACCGTCGCTCATCTTTGCTTTTCCGGCTTCCATCGGCCCGCCGCTGACAAAAATTACCGGAATATTCAGGCGCATGGAAGCCATCAGCATCCCGGGAGTCACCTTGTCGCAGTTACTGATGCACACAAGCGCATCGGCGCAGTGAGCGTTCGCCATGTATTCCACGGAATCGGCGATGAGCTCGCGGGAGGGGAGACTGTAAAGCATTCCCGAATGCCCCATGGCAATTCCGTCGTCGATCGCGATCGTATTCATTTCTTTCGGAACGCCGCCTGCTTTTTCGATTTCGCGCGCCACCAGGGTACCGATGTCTTTCAAATGAACGTGTCCCGGCACAAATTGAGTGAAACTGTTCACCACCGCAATCACCGGTTTTCCGAAATCGGAATCTTTGGTTCCCGTGGCCCGCCAGAGCGCGCGAGCCCCGGCCATTTCACGGCCCTCGATGGTGGTTAATGAGCGAAGTTTCGGCATACGGACCTCTTAAAAATTTTGAACGAGGGAAAGATAGGAAAAACTTTCCTTGCAGAAACCGATAAACGGGAAGCGTGAAAAGAAAAACAGGGCGTGCCCCGGCGCGTCGCGCCGGGTCGGGCTGTATTTTTAGGGCGCTAAAGCGCCTCCAAAAACGGAGCTTCACGGATAAAAACTTCGCAAATGTCACCGTGAATCTCCGCCCGTACGGGTCACCATCCCTCGCACATAAATCGGGTCGAATATTTTCGACCTCTGCCGTTATCATAATCATCATTGTAAATCCTTGTACGGCACTGCGCGCTTACGTCGCGAGCCTCACACTACCGAACTCGGGCATAAAAGTCAGGGATAAGAGAATGGGAATCGAAATGTGATTCCGGATTTCGATTCGCAATTGAAACATGACAATAACGATGGTAGGGGTCGAATATTTTCGACCCGGTTTCAGGACGGATCATCGCAGACTTGAAACGTTAGGGCATAGCCCGTGGCGATCCGGACACGGATTGTTCCTTATTGGATCGCCACACGCGTTCCGCGTTCGCGATGACATTATGTGCAATTTTAATAATAGGTATCGGCGCACATTTGGAAAATCTTACATGCCAGATCGAACTATGGGGGTAGCGCAAAACCTTCCGCTCGCGCCGGCGACTAACGGAAGCCGGTAAAGCGCGGGCGATCGGAAGGGTTGAAGCGAGGGGGACATTCCCCCTGCCAATACAAACAGCAGCAACGCGATTGCAGACAAATTACTGTCTTACAAGTGCGGCGAGCGAAGTTTCCAAATCTTTAAGGAGAACTTTGTTTGATTTCACAATCGTTTTTTGCCAGTTTCCGGAAGTTCCATAAGAATAATCCTTCATCCATTTCCAGTCTCCGGATTTTCCCACGCGGACATAAGTATCAAGTACCGCAGCGCCGGCGCCGAAACCCACAAGCATACGAGCAGCCTTGCTTCCCGGGTTGTAGTTTGTGATTTTAACTTCAATCACCCAAATATCCGGATTGCTCGCTTCATTCAAATTATCAATGAGGACGGCTTCATAACCGGCATTTTTGAACGACTCCAGCAAGTTTTCTTTATAATAATTTTCAATCGATTGCCGTTGATCCACGTGATTCGGGTTTTCCCGGTCGATTTGCTCCCAGCCGGCATCGAACAAAAGCATCACCGGAAGCGAACTTCCGTCGTGATTCGTTACGGCGCGCGGTCCGGAGCAAGCGGCAAATAAACCAAGAGATACGAGAGCGAACAATAATTTTTTCATAATGCACCTTTTTAAAATAAAGATGGAAATATAACAATATCAGAACACATAACCGAATTTCACATTCGCGGAATAAGTGCGGCCGCCGATATGCTCTCCGGTGATTTGCGTAACGCCGACTCTCGCATCGTATTTTTTACGGAACAAGTATCCGAATTCCACATTTTGCTGAATAATGTAAGGAAAATCAAAAGGCACATCATACCCGTGTATCGTTTCCGCGCCCCAAGGATAAGCGATCGCGCCGGAATAAGTGACGGCAAAATCTTCAAAATAAAAACTTAAAAACGCGTTGAACGAAGTGTAAACCTGAAAATAATTTCCCTCCGACGTGCCGGTTACTAACGTATCTTCCGAAAACAACCGGTCCCGGAGCGCAAACCCCGAAACGGAAACATCGTTCACGCCGAAACCGAGAAGCGGGCTGACGCCGATTTCAAAAAATTCCGTATTGATCCCTGCCGACGGCGCCACATAAGGAAACGGAGCAAAGCCGGCATTACCGCCTACAAAGAAACTTCCAAGTTTATGAGAATAAAGAAAATTCGCTTCGAATATGGTTTGAACCAAACGGTAAGCGGCGTTCAGATTGGAATCCGGCACATCCAAAGGCTGCCCGTTAAAATCCGTATATTTCTTATGCTTTTCTTTTAACTCATATAATTTTTTGGTTTTATTATGCCCGAGATTCAAATCGGCGCTGACATACATATTATGTTTTTCATCCAAACTCCGGTGGTTCCCGGTCAAATGCGGCGGCTTGATCACCTGAAAAGTTCCCTCATAAAGGTTCAGCTTTTTGGAGGTAGAGCATCCTGTAAGGAACGCAAAAGCCGCAAGAATTAAAACACGGAAGATCAGGTAAGAATATTTCATACTATATAAGTTATATAAATTTTCCGCAAGCCTGCCTGATTTTATCAAATATTTCGGCGTGTCCCGGCGCGTCCGTACGCGTCCGGTATGAAACCCGCGCCGGGTCGGGCTGTATTGCACTAAGGCTAAAGCCAAGTGCAACGGAGCCGCACTTACCGCTAACTTCAGTCAAGTAACTCGCGCGTCTCCGCCCTGCGGGTCACCATCCCTCACGCATACTCAAGCAATATCATCCGGAAAAAACAACACGTCTTCAATCCGCTCTTTGGATAATGCAAGCATAAACAGCCGGTCCAGCCCGAGAGCCACGCCCGAACACGCGGGCATTCCGGCGCGAAGCGCCTCTAAAAAGAGAGAATCCGTTTCGGGCTCCGGTTTTCCCATTTTCTTCCGGAGCTGAGTATCTTCTTGAAAGCGCGCCGCCTGTTCTTCCGCGCTCAGTAATTCCTGATACCCGTTGCAAAGTTCCACATTGTGAATATAAAGTTCAAAACGGCAGGCCCACCGATTTCCCTTTGTGTCTTCCGTAATTTGGGCAAGCGCCGCCTGCGAGGGCGGATAATACCAGATAAATTCGGGAACGGTCTTTCCGAGCTCGGGTTCGATCACCATCACCATCCAATAGTCCCACCAGTCTTCCTGCTCAAATTCGCCGGCATTCTGAGGCACGGGAATGTTCATTTGTTTGCAAGCCGAAATCCAGGATTCCGTTTTTTTCTCGAACGGGTCCATTTTTCCGTAAGTCTTAAACGCATCTTCCCAGCGGGTGCGCTTAGCCCGGACCGGACTGCCGAGAATTTGCGAACAAAGTTGCTCCACCTCATCCATCAACGTTTCCATGGAGTATCCCAGACGGTACCATTCGAGAATCGAAAATTCCGGATTATGCCGCGCCCCGCTTTCCTCTTTCCGAAACGCCTTGGTGATTTGAAAAATATCTCCAAAACCCGCCGAGAGCAAACGCTTCATGTGAAACTCGGGACTTGTCATCAAATAACGCTTGGGAGAGACCGTTTCAAAATAATCCAAATGCGGGTCGGTACCGCCCGCGCGGGAAAGCACCGGGGTTTCGACTTCAAGCACACCGCGCTCTTCAAAGAAAGAGCGCGTTTTCCGCAAAAGTTTTTGCCGGCAAATCCAGGTTTCCCGGGCCGCAGTCGGGCGAAATGACATGCGCCCAATATAGCCATTCGCAAACAAGGTTCAAAGGCGCCTCTAAAAATTGCTTTACGTTCATGAAAATGGGTTAATAGGGGTGATATATCTTTTCGGAAATACAGGGAAACGGGATATGTTACTGCCGATTTCACAGGAAATGAATTTTTAGAGGAACCCTAAATTTTCTATAATAAAAAATGTGAGTTATTCAGCAGAACAAATCAGAAGCGAGTTTCCGATCTTCTCCGCACCTTCGGAAAAAGAACTCGCGTTTTTGGATAATGCGGCCACCACTCAAAAACCGGAATGCGTGATTGAAGCGATGAACCGCTTTTACCGCACTCATTACAGTTCGGTAAAGCGCGGCGTTTACCGCCTGAGCGAAAAGACAACGGAAATGTACGAAGCCGCGCGCAAAGACGTAGCCCGTTTCTTAAACGCAAAAAGCGAAAGTGAAATTGTTTTCACTCGCGGCACCACCGAAAGTATCAATCTCGTGGCCTGGAGTTTCGGCAGAAAATTTTTACAGGAGGGCGATGAAATCCTCGTCTCCGCCCTCGAACATCACGCCAACATCGTCCCCTGGCAGTTAATTGCCGAGGAGCGCGGCGCAAGCCTCCGCGTAATTCCCATGGACGACGACGGCAACCTGATTTTAAGCGCGCTCCCCGAACTTATCAATCCCAAAAAGACAAAGGTCGTAGGCCTCACTCACGTGAGTAACAGTGTTGGCACCATCAATCCGGTAAAAGAAATTATTCAAGCCGTGCGCGCGCTTTCCCCGGACACTAAAGTTCTGGTTGATGCCGCGCAAAGCGCCCCCCATATTCGGATTGACGTTCAGGATTTGGATTGCGATTTTCTCGCGCTTTCCGGACACAAAATGTACGGACCCACGGGAATCGGAGTGTTGTTCGGAAAGCTTTCGTTGTTAAACGAAATGCCGCCGTATCTCGGCGGCGGCGAGATGATTGTTCAGGTGACTTTCGAAAAAACCACTTACGCGCCTCCGCCTTCGCGTTTTGAAGCGGGTACGCCTCCTATCGCCGAAGTGATCGGACTCGGTGAAGCCGTTCGCTGGATGCAAGGGATCGGACTCCGGGAAATCGCCGCTCACGAATCCGCGATCACTCAATACGCGCTCGAAGAACTCTCCAAAATACCGACGCTCCGGTTGGTCGGGAACCCCAAAAAACACGGTTCGCTGATCAGTTTTAATTTGGATTCCGTTCACCCGCACGACATCGCCATGCTTCTCGACGAAGACTTTATCGCCGTACGCAGCGGGCATCACTGCGCGCAACCGGTCATGGACAGGCTTCATATCACAGCCACCGCCCGCGCGAGTTTCGGCGTTTACACGCTCCCCTCGGAAATTGACCGCCTCGTTCAAAGCCTGCAGCGCGTCACGAAATTATTTCAATTTTAGGATTCGGTTCGTGCTTGCATGAAATGAACATAGCCACCCTAAACCGGATACAAGATCTCAGTAGCTTTAACTCGGGTATGTAAGGAGGCTCCGGACGGAGTTTCCTGCCCCCGGTCCCATGTCCCTTATCCCTGCATCACCAATACTTGCCGATTTTCACTCCCACCCGGTGTTTGATTCTCTTTTAATGCCGGCCTATATTTTCCGCGTCCTGCGGTAAAAGTTCTCCCGGAGAAGAAGCTTCCTGGCGGCGCATCATTCTTTCCTTTTGAAGCGCCTCTGTTTTCTTTTCCGCCTGAAGTTCCACCAGGTAACGTTCCCAAGATTGAAGCGCATCGTCCAAATCACCGCGGGCGAGAAGCATCAATTCGCGCAACTGCGAAATTTCCTGCATTTGCTCGCGTTTCATAATCCAGAGTTCTTCTTCTTCGGGGAACCGCTCAATATTGAAAAGCAAATTCAGATAACGGTTTTCGGCTTCCGTATAAGCCTTGTAAGTGTCGCGGTACACGAGCGCGCGGTCGTTCACAAGAACCTGCTGGTAAGACTTTGTCCCCGAACAGGCCATAAAGAAAAGCGAACAGGCGAAAAAAGCAATGCGGAGTTTCATTTTTTTACCGTGTAAAGGCGTTCCAGCGTAATCAGACTTTCAAAAACAGCCGTATCGCCTGTGGAAGGATTCACCATGGTATGCACCCCTTTTTTCACCTCGCGTTCCTGACAGGGAATTCCGGTAGCCGGGTCAAAAGCCACCCAATAGGCGGTTTGGTATTCGCCTTTGTGCCCGGTGCTGTAAGGCACGAACTGTTCCGTCCCGATTTTACTGTTCACATGCTGTTCCCAGATAAAGTAAGGAAAACTTTCATTCTCCGTAAGGTAAACGGTGTAACCGAGACAGCGGCGGGAATCCAAATTATGAAAACCGTCCGTTACCACCGAATCGATTTGAATCAGAGCAAAATTCAAACGCCCGCGGGAACGCACCAATTCCGTAACGTTTCCCTTTTCGGGAACGGTATCGCTTAACAAGTGATCCATTTCCCAGCGATGCTTTTCCGCGCGAATCAGGTAACGGTCATAATTTTCGCCCGTAAGCTGATTCCGCCAACGTTCGGGCATCGGAATCTGTGCCACCGTCGAATCGTAATTTTCAAACCCTTCTGCCGTCAGCACCCGCTGACCCAGCGCCTTAACCGTCACTTCGGGAATCCGCCAGGAAAGTTCCAGCGGCAACGAATTTTTCAGATAACCTCTCGATTTATCAATCTCAAAACGGCGCGTCATTTGAAGCGTATCGCCTTTGGAAGCGTATTCGAGTTCAACGTAAGAAGCCGCAATCGTGCCCACACGCTCCACCCCTTCGAGATCAATTGTCGAATAATAACTTTCCGCATACAAATCAAGCACAACGGGCTGCGGCAATTGATAATGAATCACCACATCGGACTTACAGCCCCATAACGCCAAAAGAATAAATAAAAGATAAAGTTTTTTCATAACCCACCTACCGTTTCACTTGAACCTGTTTGGAAGCAATCAAATTCCCGCCGGGAGCTTTAAATTCGATCACAAAATCGCCGCCGGTTTTTGTTTTAAAAAATTGAGCCGCTTTCAAATTCTCGCCGCGGGAATTTTTCAGAAACACCGTATAAACCGCATCTCTTGAAGTGACAGCCGCCGTGCGCTTCACAATTTCTTTCCCGGAACTCACCTCTCGAACGCTCCATTCGAGAGCGGGGATATCAAACGTTTTACCGTAACGGAGCTCAAAAAAAACAGGATCGTCGAGCGAAAGCAAACTTGTGGTATCCGCCACCACTTTCACGCCCGCATTCCATTCTCTCCCCACGATAATCGAAGCTTCGGAAGACTCGCGGCACGCCGAAACCATCAAAGAAACGAGGATGATTCCGAAAATTTCATAAATGCGTGCCATGACATCTCCTGTAAAAAGCTAGAACCAGAAACGAAGACCGATGCGGAAATAAACATCGGGCAATTTCCAATCCGTCTCGTTATCGTGTTTTTCGGGAATTAAAAGATGAAATTCGCCCACCGGATTCACTTCGAGATAAAGCTCCAGCGGAATATCCTGCGGGAAATCCCAGCCGACACCGCCGACAAGACCGAGGCGAAGCGCAATCCCGTTAAAATCGTAATGCCGCTGGTTCGCCGCATCGTACCAATAATCGTTGTTCCACCAGCCGATACCGCCCGCCGGCCCCCAATAGAGTCCAATGCGCCCGGCTTCGGGAGGGAGCACCAAAATATCATAATACTCGAAATAATAACCCGCATAAAACGCAAGCGCGCTCTCGTGTTTACTGAAATCAAAATGGACATACAAATCGAGAGCCGCAGAACTATCGCGCCGTATTTTCCAATCCAATCCGAAATTTTCTCCGGCGTTGCCGCCCTGAGCCCAACCGCCGACCGCCTGTTTTTTCCCCTCATTCCCGGCAAAGGCAAAAGAAATCAAAACAAGGGACAACAAAAATAAACGCATTAACATAAAATCTCCGTAAAAGAATAAGGTAAAGATAGTATTCGCAAACCCGCGAGGCAATCCGCGGCATTCAATAAAAATAGATGGGGGAATATCCCCCTCGCTTCAAAGCCGCTTAACCGCGCGCTGCTGCTGCTTCAGGTATAAAATCAGGGAGACGGGATATGGAGTTCGCGCGCAAAACGAGAAATCAATTTACCGAACCATCCTGTCCCATATCCCTAATCCCGTATCCCGTGAAGAACATGCCGACTCTTCCGGCTTCCGCCGGTCGCCGGGCCGCGCGGCGTCTTTTACGCTACCCCCTCAAATCCGGTTCTTCGGGCATGAAAGATTCGGGAATCGGAAATAGAGAATGGACAGCTCATGCCTTGTTAGTTCGCTGCGGCGTATAAAATCTTCTTAGTCTGCGGCGATACTTATTACCTCACAAGCGTCACGAGCATTTCCAAATGCGGCGTCTGCGGATAAAAAGCAAAACCCTGCGCCGACTCCATTTGAAAACCGTACTCCCGGAGAACAGCGTAATCGCGAGAGAGAGTCGCCGGGTCGCAGGAAACGTAAAGCAGGCGTTCCAAAGAAGAACCGCCGAGAATCCCCCGGACTTCCGCCGAAAGCCCCAACCGCGGCGGATCCACAAGAAGCGTATCGGCGCCGTCCGTCAAGTTTTGCGAAAGCCAGGTTTCCGCAGACTCCGAAACAAATTCACAAGTGGGAGAGAGATTTTTCCGCGCATGAAAAAGGCAGCCCGCATCGCGTTCCACCGCCGTAACGCGCTCAAAATGTTCCTGCAAAAAAACGGAAAAAAATCCGACGCCGCTGAACAAATCAATGAGCCGGCGCCCTTTCCCGGCAGCGCTTTGCACCGAACGCACCAGCTCGCCCAAAAGCCCGAGATTCGACTGAAAGAAAACCGAAGCATCCATGGAAATCGTTTTCCCTAAAAGCGAAACCGTATTCAAACTGTTTTGCCGGAATTCACTCTCGGACATTTGCGGATGATAAAAAGAAACGCGCCCCATACCGTTATCAAAAAAATCAATCTCGGGAACGTGATCCCAATGCGCACGGTTTTCTTCAAGCTCGCCGCAAAGCCCGGCAGACAAAACCGGGCAAGCCTCAATCACCGCAATCCGCTCGGATTTCTGTTCGCGGAACCCCCAATCTTTTTTATAGCGCGCAAAGCGGGCGCGGTTACGGTAATGCCAGGGCGCGCCGGAAACAATTTGAAAATCCTGCGGGAGTTCTTCTTTGGCAAACCGGAGAAACAATTCTTCGGTCGTTTCCTTGGCAACCTGAATTTGATATTCCGGAGTAAGATGCTGCAGGGAACACCCGCCGCACTTTCCGAAATAAGGACAGCGCGGTTCGGTGCGGCGGGGATTTTTAAGAAGAATCTTCACCGCTTTTGCAAGGGCGTAATCCTTTTTCTCTTTGAGGATCACCGCCTCCACCTCTTCTCCCGGGAGCGAACCTTCCACAAAGCAAACGCGTCCGTCGCTCAAATGCGAAATTCCCGCACCGCCGTGCGCCATTTTCTCAATTATGAGCGTAGGATTCTTATTCATAACAACGCTTTAACGCAGCGCACCTGAACACTCGCGCCGCGGATTGAAACGGGAGCCTCCGTACAGCGAGCCTCTCTTTGAGAACAGCGCGGCGCAAAAGAACAACCGCAAAAGTCATCCGCCGGCATTTCGGAAATGCCGGCGAGAATCTTCGGCGGGTGCGTTTTATCAAGCGTCGGAATACTTTTCAAAAGCGCTTGTGTGTAAGGGTGCTGCGGGTTTGAAAATACCTGTTCCGCCGCACCGTATTCCATCATCTCACCGAGATACATCACAAGCACGCGATCGGCAAACGCCTTTACCACTTGCATATCGTGAGAAATAAAAATAATCGAGATTCCCATATCCCGGCGCAGTTCGTCGAGCAAATTCAAAACCTGCGCCTGAATCGAAACATCCAGCGCGCTTGTGACTTCGTCGCAAACAAGAACTTCCGGGTTTGTGATCAGCGCGCGCGCAATCGCGATACGCTGCCGCTGCCCGCCGGAAAACGCATGCGGGAACCGCGAAAGCAATTCCGGCGCAAGCCCCACGCGCGAAAGCATCGCCTCCGCTTTTTGACTGGCTTCCCGGGCGGAAATACCCCGGGATTTCAAAGGATAAGTTAAGATTTCAAGAACCGTCTGCCGCGGATTCAAACTCGAAAACGGATCCTGAAAAACCATCTGCACTTTATCGCAAACCTTTTTCCAGTCGGAAGCATTGTCCGTATGCACCGGATTTCCGATGATCCGGTAGGAACCCGAACGCCAGGGCGAAAGTCCCACGAGAGCGCCCGCCGCCGTCGATTTACCGCAACCCGATTCCCCGACAATCCCGAGCACCTCTCCGCGGGAAAGCGAAAAAGAAAGGGAACGCACCGCTTTCACATAACGTTCCACACGGGAAAACAGACCGCCGCGCAGCGGATACCACACCGTCATATTTTCCACTTCAAGCACCGGAGGCGTCATAAATCAGTCGATATTTTCCTCAAAAGCACCGTCCAGCTCCGTAAGAGATTCCTGAACGCTTTTTTCGGCTTCGAGTAAAATCTTCCGGCATTGCTTTAAAAGCGCTGTGGCTTCCTGCACCTGCCCGGCGAGTTCATCGACTTCCATTTCGGATTCATCAATCCGCGTAAGAATCGCCTCAAGTTCCGTCATGGCGGCTTTGTATTTCATATTAGCTTCGCTCATAAAAAAGAATATAGAAAAGCGGGAAGCCTCCCTCTCGCTGCAGCTCGGGATGACCGCGGTTTCTTAACTCAAGTTCTTCGGGCATGAAAATCAGGGATTGGGGAATAGGGAATGAGAACAAAGCGGCGATGAACTTGTCATGGCGAGAGCTTTGCCCGCGTCCATCCGGACACGGATTGTTCCTCCCCGGATCACCACGCCACTGCGTGGCTCGCGATGACATTATGCGCAAAACACGAACAAAGTGAAGTGAGGTTATAGGGAATATTCAGATATCCGAATTATCCATTCCACAGGCGAAGTTTCCGCCCGTATTCAATTCCACATTCCCCATAAACTATTCCCTATTTGCAATTTCTGAGTAACGCGGTTTCAAGGGGGTAGCGAATAAGTATCGTCGCACACTTGAAGAGTCTTACATAATATTGCGGACTAAACCGATGCGAAAAACCAAGTGGCGGCGCAGACTTGAAAAGTTTTACATGACCTTTCGAACAGGGGGATGCGCAAATAAGTATCTTCGCTCGCTTATAAAGTCTTACATACCGGATCGAACTATGGGGGTAGCGAAAAACCTTCCGCCCGCGCCGGCGACTAACGGAAGCCGGTAAAGCGCGGGCGATCGGAAGGGTTGAAGCGAGGGGGACACTCCCCCTCCCAACCACAAAGAATAAAACAAGCGCGTTCTTCTGCTATCCGCTGAAAGTCCCGCCGGAACATCAATTTGCGGAGGACTCAACCGCGTCACTTTTAACTAAATTAAGGGAATGAGTTTCCTGAAAAACATCCTGCGCGCCGCTCCCTGCCGAAACTCATTCGCGCTTTTCTTCGCAATGCTTTTTTCGGGATTTTTGAGCTCCTGCCTGACGGCTCCCGATACACCGGGCACAAGCGTATTCCCTTTGAAAACGAGTCTCTTTCTTTTTCAAGACGGGCAACAGGATTCTTCAAAACTCCTGGCGTTTCCCGATTCTTCGTTTGTCTTAAAAGTGAAAATCACGCCGGATTCCGTGAAGAAACATCTCTCCCTCGCCTGGGTGGCGAACCGTGATACTTTGGGGTACGCCGATTCGATTTTGATTCGGTCCCATACGGCGCCGATTCCTGAATTTTTAATTCTTGCGGATGCGGAAAAAAATACGATCCGCGTTCCGGTGGAAATTCTTTTTAACTCTCCGCCGCGAATGCTTCCGGAAACCGTTCCTGCCGAAGGCGATACCCTTTACGGCAACAAAAATACCGCTCTTTATTTTTCGTGGAACGCCGCAGATGCCGATGCCGAAGATACGCTTTCTTACTTTATCGAAATTGATTCCACGGTTTATGCCGCCGGGCACTCCGCCGCCATTCAGCAATCCGGATTTTCTTTCGGAAAGCATGAGTTCCGTATTTGGGTCACGGATTCTTCGGGCGACAGCGATACGCTTTCCGCACAAACGTTTTACTTTGTACCGGCGGAGAATCCAAAATGAAATTCGTTTTCTTTTTAAGTATTCTTCTCCTTTTCTTGGCGGCTTGTGAAAATTCGGATAACGTTTTATTTCAAGATCCCGGACAAGAAAGTCTCCGCATGGAAGCGGC
This sequence comes from Fibrobacter sp., assembly GCA_031271785.1. Taxonomy (GTDB): domain Bacteria; phylum Fibrobacterota; class Fibrobacteria; order Fibrobacterales; family Fibrobacteraceae; genus JAISUZ01. The sequence continues at coordinate 26,202 of JAISUZ010000038.1, forward strand.
GGTCATTCGCCTTGCCGATCCCGCCGAACAGCAAAGAAATGCCGACACGCTCCTCTTAAACGACAGTGTTTTTTTTACCGCCACGATTTATCCTTCGAAAAGCGTTCCGTTAAAGAGTTTCTATTGGACGTACAACGGAATACGTCTCGGGAATGAATTCAGTTTCAAAACCGTTTTCCGGGAACTCGGGCTGCACCTGGTTTCTTTTACCATTGTGGATATTTTCGGAGACTCTCTTTCCGATACCATTCGAGTCCGCGTCACTCAAAAGCCAATATTGGATTCGCTTATTCTTCCGCGGGATTCCACACAGGGCGTTCATTCTCAAAACGGCGTTTCTTTTGTCTGGAATTTAAAGGAATCCGACCCCGGCGCAAAAGTTTTCTACCGTTTCAAACTCTTTGATTCTAAGAATACTTATGCGGATACTTTGCTTGAAAATCCTTTTTACTTTTACCCGGGAGAACTTTCGGATTATCAAAAAATAATGTGGAGCGTTCAAGCAATTAATGAATTTCAGGTAGCATCCGAACATACGATTTCCGCGGTATTTTATACCGGCAGCGCAGCAGACGGCGGGGTGACGGGAACCGTTTATACACCGATTGCGGCGGCGATGCGAGACCTCACTTTTGAATTACGGGACAGCAATTCTCAAAAAGTTTCATTCGCTTCCCAAACACAACTCGACTCTCTCTTGGAAGAAGGTTTCCTTCACTTATCGCCGCTCGCCGCCGGGAATTACACTCTCGTGATTTCAAACAAATTATACGCCGATTACCGGAGTTCCGAAATCCCCGTTCGCATTGCAAGCGGAGAAGTTCTGGATATCGGGACCATCCTCCTCGTAGATTCCGCTCCCCCGCTTATTCTTTCGCTGGATTCCGATTCTTTGCTTTTGCCGCCGCTCGATACGCTGACCTTCCTGATTCAAGATCAAGGGTTACCTCGAACTGCCGAAAACTTTTCCCTTCTGTTAAACGGAATCGAATTCACAGATTCGCAATTCCGGCAAGATACGCTTCATGTTTTCAGTCGTTCTTACCGGCATTCCTTTACCGAACAAATTCTCACCATCCGTTTCAGCGACGGCTTTTACCAAAATCAGGAAAAAACATTTTATCTCGCTCCCTTTCCGCCGGCGGATGAAGGAGAAAATCCGTGAACGCGCCGAAATATTTATTTGCCGCCGGCGCTATTCTCCTCCTCTTTGCCTGCAGCAGTGAGGAATATCTTTACGAAGGCTCCGTTCCCGAAGTCAAGCAAGCGATTTACAATCCGGAAAAAGGATTCATTCGAGAAATCGAAGTGGATTTGGATGAAACGCTTTATCTCTATTATTCTTTATTCCGCTATGACAGACAAGTTTCGCCCGATTCTATTTCTTACCTGGTGGCGCGTTTCTTTTGGGTTTTTGAAGATAAAACCTATAACAGCTCTACCCTGCCGCTCACCTTTTCCGAAGCGGGCGTTTACAAACTCTCTTTGAATACGGTTGATTATTTCGGCGACACGCTTCAGGAAAAACTCACCATTTATGCAAACACGCCGCTTTCTATTCAGGCAAATACGTCCCCGAAATCCGCAAACCCGCTGGATTCGTCGGGAGTAGATTTAGAATGGGAAATTTCGGGCTTGGATTCCTGGGAAAAACCGCAGTGTATTCTTTATGTCTCGGCAAATCAAGAAAAACTTTGGAACACGGCAAGAGACACCATTTCCTGCGAAAGTCCGTTTCATTTAAAGGGTCCTTTCTCAAGCCTTATTCCCGAAGCGTTCCGCGACACCTCTTACGTATTCTACTGGGGCATAAAAATTGAAATCACCAATACGAAAGACGCTAACCGCGATTCATCAAGTTTCTATTTCAGAACACGTCTTATCGAAAATCCGGAAGCCATTTTGGAAATCCCGGTTCGTTATTCTTCGATCTCTCCCGAAAACACTCCGCAATTCCGCCTCTCGCTTTTAAGCGCCGGAGGCGATACTCTGCAAGCGCTTGTCTCCGGTGAAAAACGCGTTCGATTCCGGAATGTTTCTCCCGCAGCAAATCTTACCGTCAGTGCCGAAGAATTACTTTATCCGGAATACCGAGCGAAAGAAATTACGGAAAACGCGCTCTCCGGAATTTACAGCGTCACCGATACTCTATTTTTTGAAGACCTTACTCTCCCGGAGCGAAAACCGCTCCAAACGACTCTTGCCGAGGGCGATTCGATTGGTTTTGTAGCCCGCGATCTCGGCTCGGGTTTAAACAAAGATTTCACCGAAGTATTTATGAATGGAGCGGTAATTCCTTTCCGCTGGAGCGGAGATACGCTTTATTTCAAGAACGCCTGTTTCAGCGATTCCTGTGAAATTTCAGTACGCCTTCTGGATTACTCCGGAAACGAATCTTCCCCGGTTTACTGGGAAATTTCAAGACAAGATACACTCTTTGTGATCGGACATCCGAAAATTACGGAGGCGCGGCCATGAAAAAAATGCTTTTTATTTGCGCCGTTTGGGTGAGCACCGTTTTCGGAAACGATACCGATTCCACGTTTCGTTTGCATCTATCGTCTTTCCCCTCTCATGCCGAAGTTTTTTTGGGAGAACGCCCGGCTTCTTTTGCCCGCCAAAGCACCTTGCAAACGCCCGTCACCCTTGAAATTCCGCGGGATTCCTTACTGTTTCGCCTTACGCTTTTTAAAATGGAATTTGCAGACACCACGCTTGATGTAAAATTCAAACGCCGCGAAGGCGACCAGTATTTAATGATTATGCTTTCTCCCGAAACCAGCGAAAGCAAACTGGAACGCCAACAGAAAATTTTAGACCAAAGGCGGCACCGGGAATGGGGAAAAAACCTAACCAAGGTAAGCGCCGTCCCGCTTCTCGCCTCTCTTGTTTTTGCCGGATTTTCAGCTTATCATTTCGATCAGGCGGAACAGAAAGCAAAACAAATTAACCGCACCTGGATCCGCGAAAATAACTCTTTCAACCAATTAACGAATGAATTTCACGGCGAGAAAAAGAAAGGAAAAGATTTCAGAAATTATGCCGCCGTTTCGCTCGGCCTCTCTCTCCTCCTTTTTTCCGCGGGAATTTATTTTTACTTCTGAGGTTTTATGAAGTTAACGGCATTTCTCTTTTTCCTTTACGGCATCGCCTTCTCGCAAGGGATTCCCGTAAATGTGGAACTCCATTCCGGCCTCAAACAACAGGCGGAGTTTTTGGGAATGGCGGGAGACACCGTGCGCCTCGGCGGCACTATTCAAGGAAAATTCACGGAAGTACATCTTCTTTTATCCGCATTCAAAGAAATCCGGGACGAACAGGGGAATATCCTTCCCCTCGACTCTCTCGCCGCCGCCGGGAATGAAAATCAAACGACAGATACCGCCGCCGCAGATACCTTAAACCCGGAAACCGTACCGGAAAACTCCGGATTGGAAACCGCCGCGCTCGAAGACTCCGCCGCCGTAAAACTTCAGGAAAATCCCCTCCCGCCGACACTCCCCGCAAAAGAAAAGGCAACGCCCGTAAAAAGTCATTTCTTTATCGACTCCGACCCGGACGGCGCGATCATCACCAAACGCGACAGCGACCCTATCTGCAAAACCCCATGCGCATTCACCACTTTCGACTCCAGCCGCGTCACATTTGATATTTATTGGAAAGTCGGCAATCACCTCTGGGCAGCGCACACTAATTTGCTTCCGATTCCGGGAGATACCGCCAAAGCAACGCTCAAATTAAAACGCGTGGAACCTGCAGTCGAATTCATCACTTTCCCTGAGGGCGCCGAAATTTTCCCGCCGGAAACGATCACCAAAAAAAGTAAACCTATCGGAAAAACACCGTTCGTTTACCGCACTCTGGACATCGGCTTTTCCGAATTTCGCTTGTGGATACCGGGTTACCGCGACACTCTCGTTCAGTTATATGTAACCCCCGACGAAAAAAATATTTTTAAAACGGAACTTACCGCGCTCACAAACTCCGAAGAAATCGAAAAACAAAACGCACTCATCAAAACGAGAAAACATTACGCACTCGGACTCACTCTCATGGGCTCTTCAATCGCGCCCGCCGTCGCCGGCGGCATCCTCTCTATCGCCGCCCACCAAAAATACGACAAAGCGAAAACGCTCAAAAAAGACCTGGAACGCCCCGCCTCCGTGCAAGGCAAAAATTACCAGGCAAAAGTCAAAGAAAACAAAAAACGCGCCGATGAAGGCGACCGTTACCTCTATTCGGGAATCGCCTGTTTCGGTATCGCCGTACTCCTCCTGGGCGCCGGCATTTCATTCACATTCTAAATGTTTTATGGGCGTGCCCCGGCGTTCCACGCCGGGTCGGGCTATATTTTTCGGGCGCTAAAGCGCCTCAAAAAACGGAGCTTCGCTTGTCTGTTCTTTAAGTTTGTTCTTCACCGCGAATCTCCGCCCTGCGGGTCACTATCCCTCACGCGAAGAAAAGGCATTCGTATATGCCTCCAAAAAACATTGTCAGCACGCAAGCGTATTGACGTTGTTTTTATTCCGGCATATACAAACGCCTTGAAAATGTAAAATGTCACTTTCGCGCCGTTCCAACGCTTCGGGACAAACCGGAGCGGCTTCCGGCCTAAAAATTTGTCCCACCAAGTGGCGGCGCAGATGAAGAAAGTCTTACATGCCGGATTGCTCTATAACAATGCGATAATAAGTATCACCGCAGATTTGAAAAGTCTTACAAAACCTAGCGAACTAAACCGATGCGGTAATAAGTATCACCGCAGATTAAGGAAGTCTTACATGCCGGATTTGTCATAGCGAGAGCATCGCCCGCGGCCATCCGGACCCTGTATTGTTCTTCACCGGATCGCCACGCCACAGCGCGGCTCGCGATGACAAAGGAATACATATAACATTCCCAAACCTTCCATACCCGAAGATCATGCTTTCAAGGGGGTAGCGGAAGACATGCCGCGCGTCCCGGCGACGGGTGAAGCCGAAAATGGACGCGCGATCAGCAGGGCTGAAGCGAGGGGGATATCTCCCCCTTCAAATAATTTCTGCGAGGCTTTTTAAAACCGGATCGGATAGAGCCAGAAAAATTTTCGCTCCGGATAAATTTGCACGGTGGGCGCCGGAAACTTTATATAGTTCACAAATTTCACAATTTGGCGCGCAAGCCGAGACTTCGGCCGGAAGGCTTCAAAATCATAATCCAGCGCGAGGTAAACTTCGCGTTTTCCTTTCCGCCCGCGGATAAACGTGTCTTCATTCACGCTCACGCCCGCGGCAAAGGCAAGCCACATGGGGTAATATTCCCGGATCGAAGCCGGCAGCAGCCGGTGGATTTTTAAAGAGAGCCAATAGGTTTGATTCACATAATCATCGGTGACAATATCGGTTTCACTTTGTCTGAAATACGCTTTGGAATTCATCCAGTAGCTCATCTTTACATCGAAATACTTGAACGCCGGAATGTAACGCTTCGCCATCGGGTAAAAACCGCCGAGAGTGCCCGCGAGCACATCAAAAATGCTGAATCCCCATTCCGGAGAATAGCCGTCTTTTATGTCGATCCCCACATGAACGAGGCTCGCCGAAATTCCGGAGAACAAATAAGAATAACCTTCGCTCACCCCCGACCAGCGATAGCCTTCATAAAAAACTTCACTCAGGAGCACGCCTCCCATAAAATGCCCTAATTTATCCAAATTCAGCGCGTACTCAAAATCATTTTCGAAATGAAAAGACGATTCTTCATTGTCCCACCAGCCTTTCTCAAAAACAAAAACATAAGCGGCGATAAAAGAAGCCGAAGTGAGGGATGCCATCGCCGCGAATCTCCAAGGAGAAAATTCGCGGCTTAAATCCAGCGTGTCCTCACTCCGGTAATCGAATGTCCGGTCGCGGTAATGAATTGTTTCGGGTTCCTCGGCTTGCAGGGTACTTAAAAGCAACACGGCAAACAAAGGAACCAAGAACCTTTTCATCTTAGTTCTTTGCGAAAACAATCGCGCTGTTATGACCGCCGAAGCCGAAGCTGTTGGACATTGCATAATCGAACGAGTGATTCACGGAACCCTTATCGCAAACATCCATAACAATTTCAGGATCTTTGTTGAATACGTTTGCCGTCACATGCACTTTCTGATCGAGAATGGATTGGATCGTCACAATCGCTTCAATCGCCGAAGCCGCTCCGAGCATGTGCCCCGTCATGGATTTCGTGGAATTGATTTTCAGATTGTCGATTTTTCCGCCGAACGCTTTCATGATCGCGTTACATTCCGCAACGTCGCCGCGGGGAGTAGATGTTCCGTGAGTATTCACATAACCGATTTGAGTGATGTCAACGCCCGCGCTCTTCCGCGCCATTTCAATCGCAAGCGCTACGCCGGCGCCGTCTTCGCGCGGGGCGGAAATGTGATAAGCGTCACCGCTCACACCCATACCGGCAATGCGGGCGAGAATCTTGGCTCCGCGTTTTTGCGCGTGAGAGAGGCTTTCGAGCACGAGCGCGCCGCTGCCTTCGCCGATCACAAAACCGTCGCGGTCTTTATCGAACGGGCGGGATGCCGTTTCCGGAGAATCATTGCGTTTACTGAGAGCGCTCATTTTGGCAAAACCGGAATAAGCCACCGGGCAAACGGATTCTTCCGCGCCGCCTGCCACCATAATATCGGCGCGGCCTAAACGAATCTGGTCCACCGCCGAAATAATGGCGTGGTTCGCCGAAGCGCAAGCGGAAACCGGAGCCCAGTTCGGCCCCATCCAACCCAGGCGGATCGAAACTTCGCCCGGCACCATATTAATAATAGACATGGGGATAAAGAACGGAGAAACGCGGCGCGGGCCTTTTGTGCCGATAATCACGGAGTTTTCATAATAGATATCCATGCCGCCGATACCCGAAGTGAGCATGAGTCCGGCGCGCGTAATATCCACATCATTCCGCGAATCGTTGATCCCCGCCATTTTGAGAGCTGTTTCCACCGCGTGAACGGCATATTGAATGCTTCTGGCATAACGGGATGCATCTCTTTCGGAATAGTAAGGCGACGCATCGAAATTCTTTACCTGCGCCCCGAACTTTACATCGTAGCTTGTCATATCAAAGCGATCCACCATGGACACGCCTGATTTTCCCGCCAAAAGATTGTTCCACAAGTCGGCCGGATTATTTCCTAGACTGGAAACGCAACCCATTCCGGTAACAACAACTTCTTCCATAAGATTTATCCTCTTAAAAATAATTCGCCAAGAATTTAGATAAATTTATTTTCCGTTATGCCAAAGAAAACCGCCCCCAATCTTGTATGGATGGATCTCGAAATGTCGGGACTTGACCCCGAACACGATGTGATTCTTGAAATCGCGACCATTGTCACCGGCCCCCACCTCGAACCCATCGCCGAAGGACCGGTACTCGCCGTTCACCAAGGCGATGATATCCTGAACCGCATGGACGACTGGAACACGAGGCATCATACGCAGAGCGGACTGGTGGAGCGAGTCCGGCGGTCTCCTTACTCCGTTTCGGATGCAGAACATATCACGCTTGACTTTATTAAGCGCTACACTCTTGAAGGCGGGAATTTATTATGCGGCAATTCAATAACGCAAGACCGCCGGTTTCTCTATAAGTATATGCCGCGCATCTCAAGCTGGCTTTGTTACCGCAGCGTTGATGTCACCTCCATAAAAGAGCTCGCCTTTCGCTGGTTCCCGAACCTTCCGGAATTTGAAAAACAGGAAAAACACCAGGCGTTGGATGATATCCGGGAAAGCATCGCCGAACTCGAATACTACAAGAAAACGATCTTTCATTTGGTTAAATGAAACCGTTACCTCGCCAAATCCGGATCATCAACCGCGCAATTCTTATTTTGCTCGGCATTTTACTGCTCGTTCAGTGCGGAAGATGCGCCTTTGCCGGCGACCCGGATGAAAACATTCCGGGAGAAAAATCAACGGAAGGAATCACTTCGGCCGATTCGTCCGGGCAAAACTCCGCGAAATACGCGCTTTCTTCTCCGGCAATAGACGATTCCCACATCAAAAGCCAAAAAGATACGGTTCTCGCCCAAAAAATCCACGGACTTCTCAAAACTTACAAACCCGATAACGCCCTCTTTTTGATGGTGGATGCCAAAACCAATGAAATCCTCGCCTGGGGAGAACGCAAAGACAGCGCCGTTCAAAGCGTGCCCTCTTACCTTGCGCGCTCCACTTTCCCGGCGGCGTCGCTTATCAAAACCGTCACACTCGCCGCCGCGCTCGAATCCAGAAAATATGCACTCCATACCGAAGTTCCTCTTATCGGCAAAAGCACCACGCTCTATAAAAGACAGCTTAAAATTCCCGAGAAATATAATGGGAATACGATTTCCGCTATGGACACTTACGCAAAATCCTGCAACCCCACCGCCGCCATACTCGGGTTATCCGTCGGCGGAGACTACCTCAAAAAAACAGGAGAAAAACTCGGCTATAATACGGCATTCCCCGAAAACATTCCGGAAACCTCCGCATTCAACCCGCCGGACACCGGCTTCGGGCTCGCGGAAGCCGCCTCCGGATTCACGCAGGAAACGACCCTCTCCCCTCTCCTCGCCGCAGCCATTACACGAAGCATCCTTTTAAAAAAATCGCTCGAAATCCCGTGGTCGCAACACCTCCCCACAGGATTTGCCCCCTCGGGAGCGAACCCGCTTGAAGCGCCGCTTTTTTCGCAAAACACTTATTACGGCTTAAAAACCGCCATGCTTCAAACCGTTAAAAGCGGTACCGGCCGGAAAAATATCTCCAAAAGACACATTTCCAAACGTTATTTAAACCGCCTGAACATCGGCGGAAAAACCGGCTCCAAAGACGGCGACGACCCGCCGGGGCGTTACGACTGGTTTGCAGGCTTTGCCGAAGACAATCAAAATCCGGAAAACGCGGTGATTGTGGTTGTCATGCAGGCTCACGGAGAAATGCGATCCCAGCCGGCAACGCAAGTCGCGGCGCTGCTTATCCAATACTGGGCCAAAGAATACCTATCTTTCGCGCAATGAGGTAATATAATGACTTGGTGGAATTTAATCCCGACACACTTCGACGGCATCGCGATCCAAATCGGAAATTTTCCGGTGAGATGGTACGGCTTAATGTATTTATTCGCTTTCGCCACCTGTTACGCCGTTATTTGGAAAACAAACCAAAAAGAAAAATTCGGCATGACCAAAGAGCAGACCGACAGTTTCGCCACCTGGATTATCGGGGGAATCATCATCGGCGCGCGCCTCGGTTACGTGCTTTTTTACAACCCGGGATACTATCTCTCGCACCCTCTTGAAATCATTTTTCCGTTCCGCGCCGGCGCCGCAGGGCTTGATTTTGTAGGAATCTCGGGAATGTCTTATCACGGCGGGCTCATTGGCGGCGCCCTCTTTGCCATTATCGGTATCAAGAAAAACAAACTCCCGGTTTGGGAAACGCTCAACCTCGGTTTTTTAGCGGTCCCGCTCGGTTACACCTGGGGGCGCTGGGGTAATTTCGTAAACGGCGAACTCTACGGCGAAGTCACCACCTCTCCCATCGGCATGGTATTCCCGGCTGCCGGCGACGGACTCCTGCACCACCCTTCCCAGCTTTACGAAATGTTTTTCGAAGGAATTGTGCTTTTTGCAATCCTCTATTTCCTGCGGCGATACCCGCTTTTCAAAAACCAAATGCTGCCGCTTTACCTGATCGGCTACGGATTCTTCCGGTTTTTCATCGAATTTTTCAGGAAACCCGACGAACATCTCGGGCGCGGCGATTTTTTCGACATGAGCCGCGGGCAAACTCTCTGCCTGGTTATGATCATCACGGGAATCGTGCTGTTTTTGCTGAAAAGGCGTACCCCGCCCGCTAAAGCGGGCGGATGATTCCGGAATTCGTTATTTCATGCCCGAGGAATTCGGTAGCAATTTTTTATCCCGAAGCGTTGGAATTGCGCGGGAGTTGTATTTTACATTTTCAAGGCGTTTGTATATGCCGTAAAATAAGCATCACCGCACTATTGGAAAGTCTTTCATGCCTTAGCGAACTCAATTAATGCGGTAAAACAAAGTCAATACGCTTGCGTGCTGACAATGTTTTTGGAAACATATACGAATGCCTTTTCTTCGCGTGAGGCAGGCGGAGGGCGGCGAAAGCCGGTGCGCAGCACCGACCGGAGGGTAGCCCGCAGCCACGCCGACGCGGCGCGGTTTTCATGCCGGTTTTACACAAATGCGCCGGGGCACGCCCAAGATCCCGCATCAAGTGTGAGATGATACGGGCCGGATTTCCCGGATTACCTTGATTAAGCGGCGGATGTCATCGGGATAGACTTCACCGATGTTGCCGATTCGGAAAGTGTCCACCTGCGAGATTTTTCCCGGATACAGTACAAAACCGCGTTCTTTCATTTTTTTGTAGAACGTGCCGAAGTTAAAGTCCGCTTCGGGGTACAGGAACGAAGTGATGATCGGGGATTGTAATTCCGCCGGTAACAGCGCTTCAAAACCGAGTTCGGTCATTCCTTCCGAAAGGAGTTTTTGGTTTTCCTGATACCGGGCGTGACGCGCCCGGATGCCGCCTTCCGCTTCGAGTTCGTCGAGCGCTTGATAAAACGCCCGTACGATATGAGTCGGAGAGGTGTAGCGCCACTTGCCGGTTTTGTCCATTTCTTTCCATTGGTCGTACAAATCAAGACAAAGCGAGCGGGCAATGCCTTCGCACTTTTTCAATTCGTTCCGTTTGGCGATCACAAAGGCAAAGCCGGGGACGCCTTGAATACATTTGTTCGAGGAACTTACCAGATAGTCGATATCCATTTCGGCGATATCCATCGGTATGCCGCCGAAAGAACTCATGGCGTCCGCGATGAATATTTTTCCCTGCGCTTTGACGGCGCGGGCGATTTCTTCGAGCGGGTTGAGCATTCCGGTGGTAGTTTCGCAGTGTACCATCACCACATGAGTGATGCCAGGGTCTTCTTTTAGCATCGCCGTTACTTTTTCCGGATCGGGGGCTTCCGTTTCGAGCAATTCGTATTCGGTGTGGTTGATTTTCAAGACTTTCGCCATTTTCACCGCGCGTTTTCCGTAAGCGCCGTTCGTGAGCATAAGGACTTTGCCTTCCGGTGGGATGATGCTCCCGAGTGCGGCTTCTACCGAGAATGAGCCACTCCCTTGCATGAGTACTACCGTGTAATCTTCCGTTTTCGCAGTCGCGAGCGCTACTAAGCGGCGGCGGATATTTTGTACAATGTCTTCGTTGTAATCGGCATCCCAAGTACACCAGTCCCGCAATAAGGCGTTCCGAACTCCTTTGGAGGTGGAAAGCGGGCCCGGGGTCAGCAAGATATACGGGTTATCGGGAATAAATTCATACATATCGTTCGGTTCCTTTTCCTTGACGGAGGCTGTTGATCAGTTCCGGTAATACGGAGATTTCTTCTATTACAAAATCCGCGCCGGCTTCTTTGTAATTCTGTTTGGCGATTTCAAATAATGCTTTGAGTTCCGCTTCACTCTTCAAGGCGAGTTCTTTTTCGGTTAGCCCGAGCATACTGGAGCCTTTTAATACGCCCACGCAAAGGCAGCCCGCATTTTTGGCTTCGTACATATCGGCGGCGGTATCCCCTACCTTCAAGACTTCATGAATGGATTTGGCGCGCAGTTTTTCCAAGTTGCGCCAGAGCATGTACGGGTAAGGCCGGCCGATGCCGCCCACAGCGTCGGGACATACGATGCAATCGGGCGAGTAGCCTTTTTCTTTCGCAAGCGGTACCACGACATCCATCATGGATTGCGTGTAGCCCGTGGTAGAGCCGGTACTTATTCCCATTTTCCGGATTTCGGCAACGACTTTCAATACTCCGGGAATCGGATCGGTGTGAGCGGCAAGGACTTCAAATAAGGCGGGTTCAAACTGTTCATAAACCAGGTCAATATCTTTTTGAGTGTAAGGCGCGCCTTGTTTTTCTTCCCACAGGCGGGAGATGCGTGCCCCGTCAAGCATTTTTTCGATATGAGCACGTTTCTGCATTCCCATCGGTTCGCGTGTTTCTTCTATTGTCGGCGTAATGCCGAAATGTTCAAACGCGACGATAAAAGCGTCCACCGGAGCGAAACAACCGTAATCTACCGTAGTTCCCGCCCAATCAAAAATAACCGTTTTAATTTTATGCATACGTTTTTTCCCTTTAGGGCTTCTCTAAAAATGGCGTTGCGTTCATGAAATCTCCAAACCAGGCAGCGGCGCACACTTGGAAATTCTTACACAACCGCTCGGACTTGATTGATGCGCAAAAACCAAGCATAAGCAGGAGTGAAAATTGACAAGTATTTGTGATACGCTGATGCGATGTGTTATTGCAGATTTCATAGAAAATGAATTTTTAGAGGTGTCCTTTGTTGATTCTGTGTTTGATAATTCTTACGGCGACCTCGTAGGAGACGCGCACGAGTACGTTTATCAGTAAGACAAGCAGGCTCATCGCTGCAGCAGAAC
>JAISUZ010000047.1 GCA_031271785.1 Fibrobacter sp.
TCGGGGTGGCGCCCACCTCGCGAGTCTCGCGAGAGCCCCCGCCGAAAACGGAGCCGCGCTTACCGATAACTTCGGTCAAGTGACTCGCGCGTCTCCGCAGTTCCTGTCGCATCCCTGCCACGCAAAACCGGTTTCTGTTACTGCAAGCCGAAGGCGCGGCAGTCCGTTTTTTTGTCATGGCGAGAGCATAGCCCGTCGCCATCCAAACACGAATTGTTCCTCCTTGGATCGCCACACGCGTCCCGCAGTCGCGATGACAAAAAGAGGCGTGGCTCGTGAAGAAACACAATCCGCTCTAAGGCTTCACATTCTCCGTCCAGCGCGCGAGAACCGCAGCATCGGTAGGGCGAATCCCCGGAATACGGCTCGCCTGCCCAACGGTCAAAGGCTTTGCTTTGGAAAGCCGTTGCCGCGACTCTTTACTGAGCGCGGGAATTTGTTCGTAATCCATATCGGCAGGCAAACGAATATTTTCCATCTTTTTTTCATGTTCGATTTCCCGCGCCTGCCGCTCGAAAAATCCGGCATAGGTTTCTTCGGCAAAAATAAACCATTGGTCGCGCCGCGTTAAAGATTCCTCCGGGAACGCTTTTTTAAAGAATACTTCCGGATTCACACCCGGCCGCCGGAGAATCTGCGCCCAGCGCGTTCTTTCCGAAACATTAGATTGTCCCGAACCGGCGAGAATCTCATTGATCACCGAAACCTCTCCGGATTCCGAATGAAGGCGTTTCTGCACGCGGGCAATTTGCGCTTTCCGCTCTTCCCAATTCCTGAAATCGGTATCCTCAATCATCCCGATCGCCTGCGCGCGCACCTTTAACCGCGCCTCCGCATTGTCGGCGCGAAGAAACAACCGGTATTCCGCGCGGCTCGTGAACATCCGGTAAGGTTCTTCCAAAAGAAAATGCGTGAGATCATCGGTCATCACGCCGATATAACTTTCCGAACGCCCTAAAATAAAAGGATCTTCGCCTTTGATTTTCAGCGCGGCATTAATTCCCGCAATAAGCCCCTGCCCTGCCGCTTCTTCATAACCGCTCGTACCGCAAACCTGCCCCGCAAAATAAAGCCCCGGAAAACTTTTGCATTCATACGTAGAATAAAGCTGCGTAGCGTCAATCGCGTCATACTCCACCGCATAACCGATTTGCAGAATCTTCACCTGTTCGAGTCCCTGAATAGAGCGGAGCGCCGCCGCTTGAATCTCTTCCGGCAAACTGGAACTAAAACCGTTCACATAAATCCGCCCGATTTTTGCGGTTTCCGGTTCCAAAAATAATTGGTGACCGTCTTTATCGCCGAAACGGTTGATTTTATCTTCAATGCTCGGGCAATAACGCGGACCGAGCCCTTTAATTTTTCCGGAGAACATAGGGCTGTCTTTAAAACCGGAGCGAAGAATCTCATGCGTTTTCAAATTCGTCCGCGTAATCCAGCACACCGCCTGATTATTTAAAACCTGAACATGGCGGTCGCTGAACGCCCAAGGCTCCGCATCGCCGGGCTGCACTTCGCACTTCGCAAAATCAATCGAATCGGGGTCGAGCCTTGAGGGCGTTCCCGTTTTCAAACGGCGTAGCCGAATGCCGGCGCGCGCAATACATTCGGAAAGGGAATCCGCGCTCGGCTCGCCTACGCGACCGCCGATACTCGAAGAAAGTCCTGTAAACATCCGCGAAGAAAGAAACGTACCGCTCGCGATAACCAACGCTTTTGCAGAACAAACCATCCCGTTTGAAATTTGAAGCCGGAGGCTCGAATCCGCGAGCCGCTCAAAAGAAAGCAACTCGCCCTTAATGAGTTCGAGACCTTTCAAATTCTGCAACGTTTCCTGCGCAAGCTTCGCGTAAAGCTCCATATCGCTTTGCGCGCGCGGTCCCCAAACCGCCGGACCTTTGCTTTGGTTCAGCATCCGGAATTGAATCCCCGCCCGGTCGGCAAGGATTCCCATTAAACCGCCGAGAGCGTCAATATCCCGGACAATTTGCCCTTTACTGACTCCGCCGATCGCCGGATTGCAGGACATTCGCCCAATGGCATTCAAATCCATGGTCACAAGCGCCGCTTTCATTCCGAGTTTCCGGGCGGCATGCACCGCTTCAATTCCCGCGTGTCCGCCGCCGATCACCACCACATCAAAAGCCGTCATATTCAAACGATTACTCATGCATTTAAAGAATGAGAAAAACCGAGATCGTTCAGCATTTTACGGTCGGCACTCAACGTGCGCCCGGTACGGGTCAGGTAATTCCCCGTCATAATGCCGCTCGCGCCCGCGGAAAAAATCAACGGATGCAATTCGCCAAGCGCACTTTCGCGCCCGCCGCACACGAGAATCTCCGCTTTCGGGTTAATCAGGCGAAAGAGCGAAAGCACTTTGAAACAACGTTCGGGAGAAATCCGTTTCTGATTTTCCATCGCCGTTCCCGGAACCGGGAGCAAGAAATTCACCGGAATCGCATCCGCTTCGAGCGAACGGATTTCAAGAGCCATTTCCACCACTTGTTCGTCCGTCTCGCCGATTCCGAAAATTCCGCCCACACAAACCGACATTCCCACGTCTTTCGCATCTTTCACCGTTTGAATACGTTCGTCATAAGTATGAGTCGTGCAAATTTCCGGAAAAAGACTCCGGGCGGTTTCCAAGTTGTGATGATAACGCGTAACACCGGCATCAAACAAAATCTTCAGCGCTTCTTTAGAAAGAATCCCGAGAGAAGCGCAAAAACAAGTGTGATGCGATTTTTGAGAAGCAAACGTTTCCGCAATCTTTTTCACTTCCGCCATGGGAAGCGCGCGCCCGCTCGTGACCACGGCAAAACGGTCCACGCCGGCGGCGTCCGCCTGAAACGCATGTTCGTAAATCACTTCTTCGCCCACAAGCCCGTAAACCGGAGAATCGGTTTTCGCCACGTGACTTTGTGCGCAAAACCGGCAATTCTCGGAACACTTGCCAGACTTCGCATTTAAAATCGTGCAGGTATGAACCCGGTCTTTCCGGAAAAATTTCCGGACGGCATTCGCCGCCGCCATCATTTCGGACAAATCCGAACCGGAAACCGCCGCAAGCTCATACGCCTCGCTCTCCGAAAGCGACCTGCCTTCCATAATACTTTCGGCAAAACGAAACCAATCTTTTCTCGATCTCATATTCACCTTAGAGATAACGGCACAAATAACCGGAATCTTCCAAAACTTTCAGCTGAAATTTTTCTCCGGCCGGAATTTCAAAAGACTCATGCACGGGATATTCCGTAAATTCCTCCGAATACGGCAAACGCACTTCCCAGCGGCCGCTGAGAAGGGTCATTTGTTCTTCGGTAGAAGTTTCAAATTCATATTCACCGGCAAGCATCACGCCGAGAGTCCATTTCCCGGAACTGTTTTCAGCTCCGAGCGAAGCCACTTTGCCGTCGAAATATCGATTGGTTTTGATCATAATAAATCCTGCCTTATTAAGGATAAAGTAAATTCACACCGCTGAAAATCGCCCGCATATTCGCTTTCAGCGTATCGCCGGAAACACCGCGGCCTTCTACGGTTTTACCGTGCGCTTTCAAGGTAATGCGCGAAAGCCCGCGGCCCGCCCAAAGCTTGTCCGCTTCGGGAACTACGAGCTGGCGATACTTCAAGAGTTCCACCGGGAATCCGATTTCCTGCATGAGTTTCAAACACGCTTCAATCGGCCCTTCGGCAGAAATGGAAACCTCTTTCGATTCTCCGTCTTTCTTAAACCGGAAAGAGAATCTGTTTTTTTCCGTAAGCGCATCAATGCTTTCAAACACCAGGCGGCCGTTTACGTTACAGCGCTTTTCTCTAAAAACTTCAAGAACGCGCTCTGCCGAAAGTTCGCCTTCCTTCTCGCTGATTTCTTTCAAAACCGGCTGCAGTTCCGCCGCTTCTTCAAGACTCAAATGATAACCGAAACTCGTGATAATTTCATAAACCGCGGTGCGCCCGCTTTGGCTTGTGAAAGAAATCGAATCGTTTTCATTGCGGCCGATCAACGCATAATCAATGGGGCGGTAAGCGCCTTTTTTCATGCCTTTGGTTTTCGAGGCGCCGTCCTGATGAATTCCGCTCCGGTGAACAATCGCCTCGCTACCGATCAAAGGAGCCCGCGAGTAAATAGCGATTCCCGACCACTGGCTGATCAACAGCGCGGTTTCGTAAATACGTTCCAAATGGAGCGGCATGGGCACGCCCGAATTATAAAGCGCCACGGCGACTTCATAAGCATTCGTATTGCCGCAGCGTTCGCCGAGTCCGTTTAACGCGACTTCGAGCTGCGTGGCGCCGACAAAGTAACTTTCTACCGTAGCTGCCGTCGCCATCCCGAGGTCGTTATGGCAATGCACCGCCACACGAATATGTTTCGGGAGCGCGTCCGCCACCTGCTTTACCTGATTCACAAAAAGCATGGGGCGGTAACGCTCTACCGTATTCGGCAAATTAATGGTCGTGGCTCCGGCTTCCACCACCGCCTGCAAAACATCCAAAACAAAATCCATATTGTCGTGGCTGTCTCCGAAATGTTCCGCGCTGAACTGCACATCGCCGCGGTCTCCCACGAGAGATTTCGCAAAGCGAACGCAATGCACCGCTTTTGCTTTCACCTCTGCCGGAGTCATTTTCAGCACATGCTCCATAGAAAGTTTACTCGTGGCAAGAAAAGTATGAATCCGCGGGCGCGGCGCATATTGAATCGCGTCCCAGGCTTTTTGAATATCGGCTTCGTTGCAGCGCGCGAGGCTTGCGACCACTACTTTTTGAGCGGCTTCATCTCCGGAAGCCGCGAGTTTCGCCGTTAATTCGGCAATTCCTTTACAAGATTCGAAATCCATATCGGAAGCGGCGGCAAACCCGACTTCAATCCCCTGAACACCGAGGCGCAAGAGCTGGAGAAACACTTCCTCTTTCTCTGCGTTGTTCCAAGGTTTCGGCAACGCCTGGTTGCCGTCGCGGAGCGTCACATCGTAAAAAAACGGAACGCGCTCTACGGGGGATACTTTATCTTCATTCATCTTTATTTACTCCTTGCCGTCTTCGGAATATCAGCGAGCAAAACTACAAAAAAACAAAGCCCGCCTCATTTGCGAAGCGGGCGAATTGAATGTTATGACGAAAAACCACACTTCACATGCACTAAAACAAGCCTGGAAGGAAAAAATATTTCGTCATGCCGGAGAATTTAACAAATGAACCCGAAAATGTCAATAAACGCGTTAAAAAACTCTTCTGCGGCAGGGATGCGACAGGAACTGCGGAGACGCGCGGGTCACTTGACCGAAGTTATCGGTAAGCGCGGCTCCGTTTTCGGCGGGGGCTCTCGCGAGACTCGCGAGGTGGGCGCCACCCCGAAAATGCGAGCCCGGTCCCGGAATGCCATGGAGGGAGCCGCCCATAATAAAAACCAGGAAGGATAAACGCCTTTAATCCTTATATTTCACGAGTTTTCTATTCAATAACATTTGGCCGGCGGCGTTACGCACCATAACCACATAACTTCCGCTTGCTTGAACGAGTTCGTGAGAATTCAAATTCACGGCCGCAGGATACGTTTTTTGAAAGACCCGGCTTCCTTTTAAGTCATATACGCTCACCGTTAAATTGGGTTTCACGAGCATTAATTGCTTTCCGTTGAAACTTGCAAACAATGAACTTTGCCGGATAACCGGTTTTTGATTTTTAAGCGTCCAATCGGCAGGCATACGCGCCGCAATGCCGCGACCCGCTGTGGAACGATAGACTACGCCGAAAGTATTCATGTCGCCGCGCACAAAGTTTCCGTTGGCGAGAGCGCCGAAGGCGTGCTTTTCGTCGTCCACACGCACCCAACTTTCCGCTTCATCGATGGATTGCCAAATGCCTTTTTTTCCGTCAATGGTTCCGTAAATGTAAATCGCGGGGTAAGTTTTACCGGGCGCTTCTTTTCCGAAACCAATGGCTTCGGCATGCTGAACCCGTTGTGTGTAAGCCGGGTTGCTTTCGGGGTCCACGCTATGGAAAGTGAGTCCGCCGTCGGTGGAGCGCACTAAAGACCCCTGTACCGGATTATCCTGCGTTTCTTTATCCCAACCCACACCGGCGACCCATACATGCCCTTTGACTCCGGGGGTTACCTGCATATCGGTTGTCCAGGATACATTCGCCGTGCTTCCGCCGGCAGTGAACGTTTTTCCGGCGTCGCTGCTGATATAAACTTTTCCGTTCGCATAGGCATAGAATACATTAGGGTCCACAGGGTCCGCTTTGGGGTAGGATTGATTGGGAGAAACTCCGGCAGCGGTTTCCCAGGTGGCGCCGAAATCTTCGGTCCGGAGCAGCGAATTGCCTCTTTCCGGAGCCCACAATACCGCTTTACCGTCTGCCGATACGGCAATTTTTCCGGCAAAATTTTGTCCGGGGTTCGGGTGTGTGACAAATTTTTTCCATGTTTTGGCGGTGTCTTCGGAATAGTGCAGCGGAAACCGGTAATCGCTATTGCTTTCCTGTTTGTCGTCTCCGCCCACCCTTACAACAATATTCGGTTGAAGAGCCGCGAAAGCCACGCTATAAGTGCTTCCGATTCTCGGGTCGTGCCGGCTCCCTGAAACGGGTTTGGAAATGTCATGATGTACAAAGCCGTCGTAATCCATAATCACGGTTACCAAAGGTCCGCCCGGAATGCTTACCAAATCGAGCGGCACCGTTTCTTCAATGCCGCGTACGGTAAAGTTAAAACGGAAACGTTCGCCGGGAGTAAAATTGTCCGCCATGTAAATTCCGTTTCCGGAAGTGGCAAATACCCGTTTGCTGTTAAACGGGTCTATTTCCACACTCCCCGTCCAGTGAATGCTTTCCCCTTCGATCCAGTTAAAACCATTCTTTGAAAGCACCGCCATTGTTTCGTTTCCCGTGGGGTTATAAGCTTCGGAATCGCTAAGGCCGCCCAAAACCGTTGTCCAGGTCGCGCCGCCGTCACGGCTTGCAAAAATCTTATCGCCGTGAGCTACTTTGTTGGTTTCTTCCCAAAGCTGAGGCATCCAGGCGTTAATCGTGGAAGCCACGATAAAGTTCGAATCCGCGCCGCCGCCGATGGAAATTCCGCCGACACCGCCCAAATAAGCGCCCCAACCGCCGTCACCCTGAGGGTCATCCACTAAATTTTCGGGAGAAACATTCGTCCAGGTTTTCGCTTCGGTATCATATTTTAAAAGAGCGCCGCGGCTCGGTCCGTTGCCGTGAGGGCCCGCGTAAGCAGCTGCAGCCACATAAAGAAATCTGCCGCCCGGCGTGAGTACGGCTCGCTGAGGCATCAACGCTTTTGAAAGAGCCGGAAACGCGATCGCCGTCCAGGTAGCTCCGGCGTCATCGCTCATATAAAGATTATCGGTTTCTCTGGAAAGCCCGATAAAAATCCGGGAAGTACCCGCCGCCGATTTTTTATTTCCGTCGAACAAAACCATGTTGATACCGAGATCATTGGCGAGAGTGGGAGCGCTTGCGACCTTGTTCCAGGTATCGCCGCGGTCAGTGCTTTTCCAAAGACCGTCGTTACGGGTACCCACGAAAAGAATATCGGGATTATTGGGGTCCACGGCAAGCCGCTCTCCGTTTTGCCGGCCCATACCGTTCCCATTGGTTTTAAACTGCGCCGTCACATTGATAGTATCAAAAGATTCTCCGTAATCATCGGAACGCAAAATCATGGTTTTTCCGCTATTCCAGTAAGAAGTACCGGCAAACAAATACACACGGCTTGAGTTCGAAGGGTCAAGCGCGAGAGCATCGACTCCCATGAGCCCCATCGCGCCCGAACCGATCCAGTCGGTAATGCTCACCCATGATTTACTCGCCTCGTGCCAACGGTAAGCGCCGCCCACATCGGTGCGGGCATAAATCACATTGGCTTCGGTTTTGGAAGTAATCACCGCCGACACAAAACCGCCGCCGCCCATCACCACGTTCCCCCATTTAAAATCGGGTTGTGCGGTAAGGGTGGTGACACCGAATAAAAATGATATTAAAATGATTTTGAATGAATTCATAATTCTACTTCAGGGTTGAGTTTTTATACGCAATAATCATAAACTGACATGGGTAATATAATACTTTTTGTTTTAAAAAGATTGTTATAAAAAGAGTTTGATTTTTGATAAAAACAGAGGGGAAATTGAATTTATTGCTCCAAAAATCAATAAAAACGGAAGAAAAATTATAAATCAATTTTATTTTTTAATGCCCAACCATTAAAACACTTTCTAGCATCAAACAATTTAACTATAGCCTTATCGGCATCATCTTGTGTTATTTCTTGACATTCATACCGTGCAGTTTGCGACTCTTTGCGCAGATATGAACAAGTAATTCCTACCAAATCGAAAAACCAACTATTATCACGAAGAACACAATCCCTAAGTTCATGACCTCTTTTATTAAATAAATTTTCCAAATCACTGGTATGACTAACACCGCTACGTTTAACCAAGGGAACCGGTCTATCTTTCGGGTACCTTGAATCATTGTTTGCCGGAACCATCAAATGTTTACTTTTGCTCGTCATAGCTTCTACAAGATGTACCGAAGAATAAAAACAAGCCGTAACAACCCAATCATTAAACAAACCTTTTTGAGAGGTATTTAGGTGATTGGCAAGATTTTCATTATGCTGAGCTTGTGCTTTATGCTTATCAAAACTTGGCATTTACTTCTCTCTTAAACTCCATATCAGACCGAACCACTTCTAAATCCGTAGAAGATTCTCGAGTAATCATGATGGACAAGGGTAAAAAGCCACCATCATGTAAAGCAAATTCTAAAAAAGTTGAAAACCAAGAAATATCAGAACGCCTATTCTCATTTTCTTTGTTTAATGCAAGCAGAATAGTTGGTTCATCATAAGTAGGATTGAATCCGGCAAAAACATAAGAAAAAATATTACCATACTTTTGCACCAAGACTCTAAAAGCAATCTCTGCTGTATTAAGAATATCCGAATTTTCCGGAAATAAACGTCGGCGCAAGTCGGCAATAGCATCATTCCGACCACGCTCCCATGCCTCCGCCGCATCTTTGAAATTCATGTTTTTTTCAAGTCTTTGAATTTCAGGAAGAATATCTCCGATTTCTACAACCATAACCGCACCTTACTTTCAACTTGTACAAAAATATAATAATGTTTCACATTTTTACCGGCATTTCAACTATTTTATTCAAACTTTATGCATACATTATCATTTAAGAAGATATAAAAACACACAAATAAAAGTTACCATCCCAAAAAAAAAGCCCTAATTCTCGCGAAAAAGGGCGTTTTATGGATGATGCAGGGATCGAACCTGCGACCCGATGATTAAGAGTCATCTGCTCTACCAACTGAGCTAATCATCCGATTTTGCGTACCAATTATAGAAAACTTACGCGGATTGGCAAGGAGCCGTCTGCAGTTTTTTTAGTTTTTGCCCATGACTCCCGGCGATTTATTAGATGAATATTTGACTCATTTACAAATTGAGAGGAATCTTTCTCCGGCAACGATTCAGAACTACGGAGAAGACCTGCGCCATTTGATTTTTTGGCTCAACGACCGCGAACTCGCGCTTGAAGATTTAACGCCGAATGCGTTCGATCGCTTTTTAAACGAATCCGCACAAAAATTCGATTACAGTCCGACAACCATCGCCCGCCATTTTTCAAGCCTCCGCGGATTTTTCAGATACCTCGCTCTGGAAAAAATCTGCAAACATTCCATGGAGCCGCTTTTAGCAGCCCCGCGTATCGGGCATTACCTGCCCCATTACCTCACCCGGGCAGAGGTCGATGAAGTCTTTAATTCGGTGCAGGAATACTCCAAAAATAAAGAACGCGACCTCGCTCTTTTCGAACTGCTTTACAGCGCCGGGCTTCGCATCTCGGAAGCGCTCTCCCTCCGCGTCAGTAACATTGACTTCAAAAACGACTGGATCATCGCCACAGGGAAAGGAAACAAACAGCGGCTGATTCCTCTCGGCGCGGCGGCCAAAGAAAATATTTCGAACTGGCTGCACGGCGAATACGCGCGTCTCTCCCCCGCGACCGATCATGTAATTCTGAACGCCCACGGAAAACCGCTCAGCCGCATGGGCGCCTGGAAAATCGTAAAGCAATACACGGCGCCTCTGAATAAACCCGTCTCCCCGCACACTTTCCGCCACTCGTTTGCCACTCACTGCCTCGAAGCCGGCATGGACCTCCGCGTATTGCAGGAACTCCTCGGACACGCGAATTTGACCACCACTCAAATTTACACCCACGCCGACAAAGAATTTATCAGTGAAGAACACAAACTGCATCACCCGAGAGAAATGGGCGTGTCCCGCGCTCCGCGCGGGTCGACTGTTCTCCGGGCTACCCTCCGGTCGGTGCCGGATATTTCGGAAATCCGGCATGAAAATTAGGGTATGGGACATGATTGAGTCTTCTTATCCCTGCATTTCACTCTTGAGGAATCCGAGAAATATCCGGCACTGCGCGCTTCGCGCGCACCCTCCGCCTGCCTCACGCAATGTTCGCGCGGTTCCGACGCTTCGGTAGGAGCGTACTTGGTTGTGCTGCCCTCTCCCGAAACACCCGGAAAATTTATCTACATTCAAAGAATGCAAGACGCGCACCTTCATTTAACCCGTTTACCGCATGCTTCGGAGATTGCCGGGTACTTAAAAAGTGTAACCGGTTATTCGATGGTTTCGAGCGCCTGCACCCGGGAAGAATGGAGCGCGCTTGAGAAGTTACTTGAAATTAACAGTGAAAATCTGTTCCCGGCATTCGGGATTCATCCCGAAGCGGCCGCGCGCGATCAGAATTTTGAAGCGGAACTCCGTCGGTTGCTTGAAAAATATCCGGAAGCGCGCGTAGGAGAATGCGGGCTCGATAAACGTTATCCGGGTTATGAAGCGGGCGGACTCCAGGAAAAAATTTTGAAACCGCAAATCCGCCTTGCGGCCGAATACAAACGCCCGCTGGTGATTCACATAGTCGGAGATTACCGCCGGATTTTTGAGATTTTGAGCGAGTGCGGTTTCCCCAGCCCCGAAGTTCCGGTGATTTTTCACCGTTTCGGCGGCGATGCGGAAATTTTGACGCGCATTCAAGAAATTCAAGGGATGGTTTCCGTTCACCGGAGTTCTTTGCAAAAAGAAAGCACCCGGAATGCTTTAAAAAAGGCGGGAAAGATTTCTGTTTGTTATGAAACCGATGCCGATGAAAATTTTATTGCAACTCATTTTGATCGGATTCCAACCGCTCCGGAAATTCTAAAAAAATTGCAGGAAACGCTTAAAGAGACGGAAAAAGAGTTCGCAAGGTTATGATTTAATGGAATGGGCATGCGGTTTTGAGGGGGGAGCGGAAGACCGGGCGCGGTTTCCGGCGACCGAAGGAAGCCGAATCGGAAACAGCGATTAACCTGGGCTGAAGCGAGGGGGACTACTTCCCCCTCCCGCCATTAAAATAAACTGAGTTTCACGATGACACCGGCAAATACGACGCTTACCATGGTCATGAGTTTGATGAGAATGTTGAGGGAAGGTCCGGCGGTATCTTTGAACGGATCGCCGACGGTGTCGCCGACAACGCCTGCGCGGTGTGTTTCGGAGCCTTGTCCGCCGTGATTTCCTTTTT
>JAISUZ010000061.1 GCA_031271785.1 Fibrobacter sp.
TCTTCCGGTTTGGAATCCAGCAGTAGTATAGAACAGAGCAGTTCCAGTAAGGAACCGGAATCCAGTTCGTCTTCGGTGAATAATATGTGCGGCAGTGTTCTTTATGACCCGGTCACAGAAGTTTGCGTTGGCGGAACCATTCATAGAAAATGCGGTAGTGTTCTTTACCCTGTCTCAACAAAATTTTGTGCAGCCGGCATCATTTATGACAAGTGCGGAGAATCGGTATTTAACCCCGCCACGGAAGGCTGTTCCGGCGGAACCGTTTTACCGAAATGCGGCAACACTCTTTATGACCCGGCTGTAAAATTCTGTCTCGGAAATAGCATTTACGATAAATGCGGTAATGCGGAGTTTAACCCGGGTACACAATTCTGTGTTGGAAACAGTGTTCATGACAAGTGCGGTGGTGAGGAATATGATCCGGACACACAACTTTGTGTAGGAGGCCTTGTTTACAATGGATGCGGCAGTCTTTTTTATGATGTTTCAACACAATTCTGTGCAGCTGATGTGATTTACGATAAATGCGGCGGCAAGATATTTAACCCGGGCACAGAGTTCTGTGTTGGGAGCAACGTTTATGCCAAATGCGATGGAGCGGAATTTAACCCTGCCGAGGAACGCTGTTCCGCGGGAGAGGTAAAAAAATACGGAACTTTTACCGATTCTCGCGACGGCAAAATTTATAAGTGGGTAGAGATCGGCGCGCAAACCTGGATGGCGGAGAATTTAAATTTCAATCTAAGCAATAGCGCATGTACAGTATATAACCCGGGAAATCTCGCCTGCGAATCTTGGTGTTATAGTAGTAATGATTTAAATTGCGATAAATACGGCAGACTTTATGCGAAAGCAGTAGTAAAAACCGTTTGTCCGGCCGGTTGGCATTTGTCAAGCAGGGAAGAATGGACTGCATTAGTGGATTATGCTGGCGGAGAATCTACTGCCGGAACCAAATTAAAATCGACCACCGATTGGAAAAACGGTACGGATGATTACGGATTCAATGCCTTGCCTGGTGGTAACGCCAGCCGTATCGTAGATAGTGATAGTTTTGGTTTTTTAAGTAGCACCCAGTGGTGGGCTTTATCCGCCGATGATAATCGCGGCTATTACTGGATTTTTTACGATAATAGTAGTGGTGTAACCGAAGCAGTTGAAAGTAATCGCAACATCATGGGCTTTAATTACGTGCGTTGTATTAAAGACTAGGGTTTACCGAAATCCAAACCAAGGTTTTCATTATAAGGGCATGGTATCATGCCCTTTATTTTTGGCGATGTTTTATTGTTAATTTGTCTATATGGATATCCCTGTTTGTAATTTCGGAGTAATTCAAAAGCGTGAGGCATGCGGAGGGCGGCGCAGCCGGTGCCGCAGGCACGGGAGCAAAGCGAACCCCGGAGATACGCCGACCCGGCGCTTTATAGCGGATGCTGAATCCCGAACTTGTTTCAGGATCAGGGTGACAAATGACAGGGTGGCGGGATGGCGCCGGGGCACGCCTGTAAAATATGACGTTACACATCACTCTTTTTTGCAAAAAAAGGTTAAAAGCCAAAAAAACAAGATTTTAATTAAAAAAAGTCTTATGTTTATTGTTATGAAAAAATTTCCCTTACTCTCATACCGGTCGGCTTTATTGTTAAGCCTTTTATTCATCGCGGCATTCACCGTTTCCTGCATCGCCGACGGAACTGACACCAATTTGAGCAGCTCGTCTTCGGGTAAAAGCTTAAGTTCAAGCTCGGACTCAATTCAAACCGCTTCGCTATGCGACGGCAAGGAATACGATCCGGAAACGCACTTCTGTTATCTAGATCCATGCGGGCAGCTTCCATCCTGCGATGCACGAATGAATTGTCCGACGGTGTGCTATCCAAGAGAGAAGCTCGCAAAAAAATGCAACGGCAAAGAATACAACCCTACCCGGGAAGAGTGTTATAACGAAAACTTTGTTGCCTGCAAAGGGCAAGTTACGGATTGCGGCGGTTGTGTAAGGCATACGGACTGTGATGGAAATCCTGTCACTTATGAAGACGGAACGCCAATAGATTTATGCTGGGAACGGGTGCGGGAAGATTGTCCTTATTCCTCTTCAAGCGCTGTCGGAAGTTCAAGCTCGGTAAATAATACCGATTGCAGTGAAAAGGAATATGATCCTCAAACGCATTTTTGCGATGCGCGAGACGGTAAGGTTTATAAATTCGTGGAAATAGGCAACCAAACCTGGATGGCGGAGAACTTGAATTATAACGATTACAGCAGCGTATGTTATAATCCTTGCCCTTTATGTGACTGGGTATATGACTGCGATACATACCAAGACGCTTACAGGCTTTACGATACGCAGGCAGTACAACCCAGGCCTTGCCCCGATGTGGAAGGCGCCTATTGCGGCGTTTGCCCTCAAGGCTGGCATATACCAACCGACGAGGAATGGACGGTATTAACGGATTTTGTTGGAAACGATGCCGCTAAATTGAAAGCGGAGAACTGGCAAGGGACAGATAATTACGGCTTTGCGGCACGCCCCGGTGTTTATGATAATTACAGCAAGATCCATTTCCAAAACCCAATCCCATCCAGTCAGCTTCGGAATCTTCACGACATCGGCAGATGGTGGAGCAGTACGGAGCCATTCTGGGAATGTCCTGTAGATGAGAATGATCCCCTTGTTGTTTGTTCACGGCCGGCACCCAGCGCTTATATTCGGCAAATGAGCGGTTCCGATAATGCGGTACTTAGAGATGTTTCCACCATTTCAAACGCGATCCGTTGTGTAAAAGACGTAAACAATTGTAAAAAACCGAAAATCCCAAGGTGCGGAGGTTGCGTAACGGAAACGGACTGCCTGGGAAATCCGGTATTGTACAACGGAAAACCGTCAACGATATGCTACGCGCGCCCCTTAAATTGTGTGTAACCTGTGTAACGCCTTTTCTACCATACCGCTTCGAGCGTAAATCCGAGGCGGTGCGGTGCGATTTTCCATGAGCGCGTCACATGAATGTCGTAACGTAAAGCGGCGGCGCCATGCGAAAACCGGAGACCGGCTTCTTGCCGGAACGTCCACGGCGTTCCGGATTTTTTGTTTTCTGCGGTAATCCATTCTTCTTTGACATAAACGCGTTCATGAATTTGATGTTTGGCGCCGCAGAGCAAACGCGGGATATGGTAAAGATCCCGAAACGAATCTCCCTGTAAGCGAATCCGGCCGTAGAGACTGTCGCGCCCGGTAACGGCGAGACCGGCTTCTGTGCGGATCCGCGGTTTGCCGCATTCCCCGGCGGCATCACGGCAAAGGAATTCCTGTAAAAAGGCGGCGTGTTTGCGTTTCCCGCGGATTTCGATTCCGGTTTCCATTTTGGCTTTTCCGGTATCCGGCGGGAGACAGGTGCGTTCGAGCAAAGAAATTTGAATGTGTTTGATTTGAATACTTTGCCGCTGTGCCGACCACAGTTTGTTTTTTGCGACTGTTTTCGGGAGTTTGAGCGGCGGCGGGAGCGAATCGTTTTCGTGATAATAAAACTGTCCGTGCAGGCTAAAGAAACGCTCCGGTTCCCGGAAACGAAGGAGCAGAAAAAAGAGCGGCGTTTTCATTTCCGGGTTCCACCAAACGGCGGCGCGCCCCCACGAGTGTGAAGTTTGCGCTGCGAAGTACGTTTTTCCGGCATGATAATTCCCGAACAGGCGAACCTGCAGTTTTGCTTTCGAGATACCGAGCGTGCCGCCGAAAGAAGAATCGGCGCCGAGCCACGCGCCCGTTTGAAACATTCCCGGATTCAAATGAAACGCCGAGCCGAAAACGGGTTCCACGGGAATATGCATTTTCAAATCCTGATAACGGAGCGTGCCCCACAATGCCTCCGCCTTTTTTTCCCGGTAAGCGAATGTAAATTGCGATGGACTTTTCCAATTTAATTCCTGTTCGCCTTTCCACAAAACCTTCAAACGGTAATTCCGGTATTCAAAATCAACGCCGAAACGCTGTGCGTAAAACCCTCCGGAAGAATCCAGCGACGTTTTCCAAGCGGTTTTCTGTTTTAATTTTTTCCGCGCCGACGATTTTTTCTCATGCTCGCACGGTTCGCCGAGATACGCCTCCCGCAGTTCACAAATCGCTTGCGTATCTTCAATATCGATAAGCGCCAAAAATTCCCCGGCCTGCGTCTCGTCAATGAGACCGTCGTCCCACCACCAAAGCACTTCTTCCGTGCTGAGTAAATCCGCCTGCACAAAACCTGCCGCCCAAAGAAACCACCAAAATTTTCTCATTTTTTTCTCCGCCGTTTCTTTATTAACGCGCGAGAAGCGCTTTTTGTCTTTTTTTTATTCGAAGATTTCTATTTTTGGGGCATGAAACCGTTTTCCCCAAAGCCTGCCCGCGACTCGTTTCCGCTTTTCAACGGAAAACGCGTAACACCGTCTCCGGGCGGTTTGAAAACGCTGCTCAAGTTTCACGGGGTGGAACTGC
Source organism: Fibrobacter sp. (assembly GCA_031271785.1). Classification (GTDB taxonomy): domain Bacteria; phylum Fibrobacterota; class Fibrobacteria; order Fibrobacterales; family Fibrobacteraceae; genus JAISUZ01. The sequence goes on from JAISUZ010000061.1 coordinate 4,481, forward strand.
AAAAAGAGACCCTCGAACAATTATGGCGTTATCATCAGCTTTTGAGAGAAAACAACGACGATCAGGATTTAACGCGCCTGAACGCCTTTGAAACGATTGTGGAACGCCATTACGCCGACTGCATTCTCATCAACGCGTATGTGCCGAAGTTTCCGGACCGCATGCTCGATGTGGGGAGCGGCGCCGGGTTTCCGGGAATCCCGCTTAAATTATTGAATCCGCATATCCGGCTCACGCTTTGCGAACCGCGCCCGCGCCGCGTGGATTTTTTGAACAAAGTCATCGACACGCTCCAACTCGAAAACATCGACGTATTCGGACACAAAGTCACGAGCCGCAGCATGACCATTCCCGTATCCGGCGTTATCAGCCGCGCCTTTGAACTCATTGAAAAAACGCTGCCGCGGCTTGAAAATTCGCTCCGAATCGGAGGGCGCGTATTCTTTATGAAAGGCCCCGCCGTCGCCGAAGAACTGAAAACGCTTCGCGCTGAAGACTACGGCTATAAAATCACCGGAAAACACTTTTACCAAATCCCGAACAGCACGCAAAACCGCGCGCTCATTATCCTGGAACGCATCGCGTAAAGGATTGTAGGGGGCGCGTCCCCCTCGCTGCAGCCCCGCTTTTTCGCACGCCCATTATCGGCTTCCGCC
>JAISUZ010000058.1 GCA_031271785.1 Fibrobacter sp.
TATCGCGAATTGAATTGATATATAACAGGATCATGATGTTTTGCACATCTATTAAGTTCGCACTTGCATGGAAGACTTTCTTCATCTGCGCCGCCACTTGGTGAGACAAATTTTTAGGCTGTAAGCCGCTCCGATTTGGCAAGAAGCGTTGAGAATCGCGTCGGATTCGCGGCAGGGATGCGACAGGAACTGCGGAGATTCGCGGGTGAGGTATGAACCCGAAGAACAGATAAGCGAAGCTCCGTTTTGCTTGGCGACTTGTCGCTTAGCAAAATGCAAGCCCGGTCCCGGAATGAAATGGAGGGAGCCGCCCATCCATAAAAACAGGGAACACATTATTGATAAACGAAGCGGTTTTAACGAATGACTTTTCCGAGAATTTTATTTTTCGGGAAATACCCGAGTTCGCGGGAGTCGAGGCAATAGTTTCCTTTCCGGCAAATTAAGAAGAAAGTGTCTTCTTTGACCGCGAATAGAGAAACTTCGGAGGAATCGGAGACGATTTTTCTTTTGATTTGGAATCGTCTGGAGCCCGGTTCCATTTTTTGGAGTCCGAGTTCAATGAAATGAAGTTCCTGCCACGGGAGTCCTTGGACTTCACGGGCACTTACGGGGCGGCCGGCAATGGAGATATTGCCGACTTTTTCCAGAGCGATTTCTTTTTCTCCTTGGTAAAGCGTGACTTCGATTTTAATTTTTTCCCCCGGATTTTGCATTTGGTAAAGCCTTGAGGCGTAATCAAATTCCACATCGCTTAGGTCTGCAAAACGGAGCGTGTCGCCTTGCCGCGGGATATAAACGGTGCGCGGTGCGATGAACGCATTTTCGTGTTCCCAATGAAACGAGAATGAATTGACGGAAACTTCGTTGTCGTTATGGAATTTTACGGTGTCGCCGGGTAATCCGAGAACTTTGCGGAGCGTGAGCGTTCCGTTTGTTTTTTGAGCGAGGACAAAGTCGCCCCGGGTGATGTTTCCGGTACAGGCGGGAAGTTTGCAAACCCAAAACCGTTTGCCTTCGGCAAATTCCGGATGCATGGAGGCGTCTTGAATCGAATACGGTTCCAGTACATAGAAACGAACAAGCAGGGCGAGAATGAACCCGAAGGCAAGAAATGCGGTCAAAGACAATATTTTCTTCCGGGAAGAATCCCACAAGAGTTTTTTCATTTCTTTTTCGGGTGTTTTCACGGCTATTCTCCGGAACTGTCGGAATTATCGGATAGCGAAAGCACGGCGAGGAACGCTTTTTGAGGAACTTCCACCGAACCGATACTCTTCATGCGTTTTTTTCCTTCTTTTTGTTTTTCAAGAAGTTTGCGTTTACGGGTGATGTCGCCGCCGTAACATTTGGCGAGCACGTCTTTGCGGGTGGCTTTCACGGTGGAACGGCTGATGATTTTTCCGCCGATCGCGCCTTGAATCGCCACGTCAAATTGCTGTCTCGGAATGAGTTCTTTTAATTTGGAACAAATGGCGTTGGCGTAATGGTGCGATTTATCGCGGTGGATAATTACCGAGAAGGCGTCCACCGGGTCTCCGTTCAAAAGAATATCCAGTTTGACCAGATTGTTTTTCCGGTAACCGCAAGGTTCGTAATCCAGTCCGGCGTAACCGCGGCTCAGCGATTTTAAGCGGTCGTAAAAGTCAAACATGACTTCGGCGAGCGGGAGTTCGTATTTCAGAATGACTTTCGTTTCGTCGAGGTATTCCATGTTTTGGAATTCGCCGCGCTTTTCTTCGCACAAATTCATCATGGCGCCGACAAATTCCTTGGGCGTGAAAATCTGCGCTTTGATGTAAGGTTCTTCGATATATTCGTAGCGGCTCGCATCCGGGAGTTTGGAGGGGCTCTCAATTTTTATCATCTCGCCGCCCGTCAGGTAAACATGGTATTCCACGTTCGGCATGGTGGTGATAATGTCCACATTGAATTCGCGGTCCAAACGTTCCTGCACGATTTCCATGTGAAGCAGTCCGAGAAATCCGGTGCGGAAACCAAATCCGAGCGCTTCGGATGTTTCGGGTTCCCAGGAGATGGCGGAGTCGTTCAGTTTTAATTTTTCGAGAGCTTCCCGCAGGTTTTTGTAATCTTCCGGATTGATGGGGTAGAGTCCGGAGAAAATCATCGGCAGAATGTCTTTGTAGCCCGGGAGCGGCGTTGGTGTGGGGTTTGCCGAGTTTGTGATCGTGTCGCCGATTTTTACGTCGCTGATGGTTTTCACATTGGCAAGAACATAACCTACCATGCCGGCGGTGAGTTGTTCTCTCGGGTCGCGCTTAATGGAGAATGTTCCGACTTCCGTGACCATGTATTCCGCGCCGGTTTTCATCATGCGGATTTTCATGCCGGCGGCGATTGTTCCTTCTACTACACGGATATAGTTGATGACACCGCGGTAGGAATCGTAAACGGAGTCGAATATCAGGGCTTTCAGCGGAGCGTTGCTGTCTCCTTTCGGGGCGGGGATTTCATCGACGATTTTATTCAGTACGGCTTCGATATTGATTCCCGCTTTGGCGGAAATGCGCGGGATTTCATCGGGATCGTAACCGAGGAGATCGCCCACGAGGTTTGCCACGCGGTCGGGTTCGGCTCCCGGCAAATCGATTTTGTTAATTACCGGGATAATGGTGAGGTCGTTTTCAATGGCGAGATAAAGGTTCGAAAGCGTTTGCGCTTCGATTCCCTGAGAGGCATCCACTACAAGGATCGCGCCTTCGCAGGCGGCGAGCGAGCGGCTGACTTCGTATGTGAAGTCCACGTGCCCCGGAGTATCGATCATGTTCAAAATGTATTCGCAGCCATCGCGGTTATAAATCATGCGGATTGCGTGGGCCTTGATGGTGATGCCGCGTTCGCGTTCGAGGTCCATATCATCTAAAAGCTGATTGGTCATTTCATTGTTCGCGACGGTTTTCGTGCATTCGATCATACGATCGGCGAGGGTCGATTTCCCGTGGTCGATGTGGGCGATAATGGAAAAGTTACGGATAGACTGAATTTTGCTCATTTTTTCCGGACGTTGAGTTTTTTGCCAAATATAGTTTATCTATATTTAGTTCATCTTGTCGGATTCATTTATCAGTAGGTATCAAAGGATATGAGAAAATTATTTCTCCTTCTGTTGCTTGGGCTTTCGGCGGGCGTGTTTGCAGGGAAACAGTTTCATAAAGATTATTCCAAAACTTCGTCTATAATTGCCGTGATTGTCACTTACGAGGGTGAAGTGGTGGTGGATCTCAATTATCAGGCGGCGCCGAATACGGTGGCGAATTTTGTGGAACTTGCCGAGAAAGATTTTTATAACGGGCTTGCGTTTCACCGTGTGATTCCCGGTTTTATGACTCAGGGCGGCGATCCCGAAGGGAACGGTATGGGCGGCCCCGGTTATACCATTGACGATGAAACAAATGATTTGAAGCATGAGGCGGGTGTGATTTCAATGGCGAACCGCGGCCCTCATACGGGCGGTTCCCAGTTTTTTATCACTCATACGCCGCAGCCTCACTTGGACGGCAAGCATACGGTTTTCGGCCGCGTGATTGAAGGGATGGATGTTGTCACTTTAATCGATGCTAATGATCCGATTCTTTCGATAGAAATCAAAGAGGAGAAAAAATAACATGGCTACAAAACCTGCAAAGAAAACGGCTCCGAGTAAGGCCGCTCCCGCCAAGAAACCCGCGGCAAAGCCAGCTCCGAAAAAAGCGCCAGCTAAAAAGGCGGCTCCTGCTCCCGTGAAGAAAGCGGCTCCTAGTAAGGCAGCTCCCGCTAAGAAACCGGCGGCAAAACCTGCACCGAAAGCGCCTGCTAAAAAGGTCTCTCCGGTTCCCGCGAAGAAAGCGGCTCCTAGTAAGGCAGCTCCTGCCAAGAAAGCGGCGGCAAAGCCGGCTCCGAAAAAAGCGCCTGCTAAAAAGGCGGCTCCTGCTCCCGCGAAGAAAGCGGCTCCGAGTAAGGCTGCTCCTGCCAAGAAACCCGTGGCAAAACCTGTACCGAAAGCGCCTGCTAAAAAGGCGGCTCCTGTTCCCGCAAAGAAAGCGGCTCCGAGTAAGGCAGCTGCCGCTAAGAAACCGGCGGCAAAACCTGCACCGAAAGCACCTGCTAAAAAGGCGGCTCCTGCTCCCGCGAAGAAAGCGGTTCCGAGTAAGGCAGCTCCTGCCAAAAAAACGGCAGCGAAACCCGCGCCGGCTCCGGTAAAAAAGGAAACCAAAAAATCCAAAGCTCCGGTTAAACCGGCGGAAGCCTCTCCGGCAACCGAACCGGCAAAAGCGAGCGAACCTGCGGAATCCAAAATTAAAGTGGTTGCTTCGGGCGAACCGTTTGCGATTCTCCTGGCCGAAGGCGGAAAACTTTCCAAAACGATTTTCTTCTTTGAAGTGGATGAGCAGGAAGATCGCATGAACAAAAAGAAAGTTTCTTCGGAATTGAAAGGCGTTGAAAAACCGACGCTCGTAATGCGCCGCAAAGTTTCTCTTGCGGAAGAAACTCCCGAAGAACTTTACGAACGCGTGATTCAGGAACTCGAAGAAGAAAATTTGAGCCTGCACCGCGAAGCTTCGACGCAACTTTGTACGAAATGCTGCAAAAATTTCGTTTCTCCGGAATACCGGATTGATAAGGATTTGGGATTCTGCGAAGAATGTGCGTCGATTTTGAAACTCGGTTTCTCTAAAGAAGCGCGCAAGCTCGAATACCAAATGGATATGATGAACGGCGATTCTTTGGATGAAGAAGATGAAGATTCTTTTGAAAAGGGACCGGGTGACGACGATATTGAAGACGATCTCGATTTGGATTAATCAGGACTCATTAAAAAACTCCCGGCAAACACCGGGAGTTTTTTTGTGATTTATTTTATTTGTTGATGGCGTTGTTCTTTTGCCGCTTGCACCAGGTTTTTGAGACTTTCGGTCGTTTCGGCAACGCCCCTTGTTTTTAATCCGCAGTCGGGATTGACCCACAACTTTTCGGGATTGATTTTTTCAAGCATTTTATTCAGCGCCGTTTTGATTTCTGGTACCGTTGGTACCCGCGGCGAATGAATATCATACACGCCGGGTCCGACTTCCGTTTTGAAGTTATTTTCCTTCAGCGAATTGAGAATTTGCAAATCGGAACGGGAGGCTTCAAAGGTAATCACGTCGGCATCCATATTGTCAATGGCCGGAATGATATCGGTAAATTCACTGTAACACATGTGCGTATGAATTTGCGTTTCCGCTTTTACGCCGCTGTGAACCAGACGGAAAGCGGGAATCGCCCAGTCGAGATATTCGCTGTTCCAATCGGATTTCCGAAGGGGAAGTTTTTCTCGAAGCGCGGCTTCGTCCACCTGAATAATTTTAATCCCGTTTTTTTCCAAATCAAGAACTTCATCACGGATAGCGAGCGCAATCTGGTAAGTGCTTTCCTTGACGGAAATATCTTCCCTCGGAAAAGACCAGTTGAGGATCGTCACCGGTCCTGTAAGCATTCCTTTCATTGGTTTTGAGGTCAGAGTTTGTGCGTAAACCGACCATTTTACCGTCATCGGCTGACTTCGGGAAACATCTCCCCAAATAATCGGCGGTTTGACGCAGCGCGTTCCGTAGGATTGTACCCACGCTTTTTCGGTAAACAGGTATCCGTTTAACTGTTCGCCGAAATATTCCACCATATCGTTTCTTTCAAATTCACCGTGGACAAGTACATCCAAACCGATTTTTTCCTGCAAGGCAACACATTCGGCAATTTTCCGCCGATTGAAAACTATATATTGCTCTTCGTTAATTTGTTTGTTTTTGAAAGCATTGCGATTGGATTTTACGTCGGCAGTTTGAGGAAAAGAGCCGATAGTTGTGGTGGGGAATAACGGTAGCTTAAAAGTTTTTTTCTGAATGATTTCCCTTTCGGCAAACGCAGGGAGGCGAGTAAAAATTTTTTCATTGATTTTAGATACTCTTTCCCGGACACTTTGATCGTAACAGTTTGTTCTGTTTTGAAAAAGCGCCGTATTGGTTTTGAAAGTATCGGCATTATGATACTCACCGGCGCCGGCGAGCATTTTTAATTCCGCCAGTTCCGTGAGTTTTTCTTCGGCGAATGCGAAATGCTTTAAATATTCTCCGGAAAGTTTATTTTCGTTTTTCAAAGTATAGGGAACGTGCAGCAACGAACAGGATGTGCCGATGACTGTGTTTATTCCTTTATTTTTTAACTCGCTTAAAAGAGAAAGTGTCTTACCGTAATGATTTCTCCAAATATTTTTACCGTTGACAACACCGGCGAACAACAGTTTATCTTGAGTAAATCCGTTCCGGTTTACTAAATCGAGAGTTTGTTTGCCTTCGATAAAGTCAAGTCCGATACCGTCAAAATCAAGTGAAATTATTTTCCGGTAAGCGTCCCGGATGTCTCCGAAATAAGTTTGAAGCAGGATTTTCACATGATTTTTTGCAGGGAGAATAGTTTCATATAACCGTTCAAACAAAGCCATATCTTGCTCGGTTAAGTCCTGAACCAGATACGGTTCGTCGAATTGGATCCATTCCGCCCCGAGTTTGTTAAACCGGGTGAGTAATTCGGAATAAACGCCGGCAATATCTTTCACATAGTCCGCCGCCGTTTTTTTACCGGTATATCTTAACAGTTTGAGAAGAGTGAATGCGCCCGTGATTACGGGCTTGGTTTGTATTCCCAATTCTTTGGCTTCCTTGTATTCGTCGAATGGTTTGGCGCCTGCTAATTTTACGCCGGTTTCATCGTCCATTTCGGGAACCATGTAATGATAGTTGGTATTAAACCACTTTTTCATGGCGAGCGCTTTGACATCGCCTTTTTTACCCTGGTATCCTCTTGCCATGGCAAAATAGGTATCAAGCGGCGGCAACGCTAAACCGGAATAGCGTTTCGGAATAATGTTGAACAAAACGGCAGTATCCAGCATATTGTCGTAAAAAGAAAAATCGTTGGACGGAATAAAGTCAATGCCGCTGTTTTTTTGACATTGCCATCCGGATTTTCTAATGGCTTTTGCTGTTTCTTGGAGTGCCGCTGCGGAGATTTCCTTTTTAAAGTATTTCTCCGTTGAAAATTTCAGTTCTCTCAGCGCGCCCACTCGGGGATAACCGGAAACTGATGTGAATACGACTTGAGAGCCGCTTTTTGGGTTCATGATTCTACCTCGGAATACGTCGCAAAATACCTTATGGCACTTTGCACCCGTAAGTCTTCCGGCTTTGGTTTTACACCATCACGGTTGCGGGACAGTCCATGATTTTCACATGGTTTCCTTACAAGGGCAGGGGAAATATATAAAAATCCTTATAGGGCAAAATGCCCCCTCACCCCATAAAAAAAAGAGCCGGTTTGCACCGACTCTCTTTTCAAAGAAATATTCTTTAAACTTCGAGGTTTTTCTTCACCACATTACGGCGGCCGTAACGAACTTTGGACGGTTCGAATTCGCTTGCGGCAATGTTATCGGCTTCGACAACGGGAGTTGTTTCAACCGGAACCGGAACCATGGCTTCTACCGGCGCGCGGGGGGCGAGCGGGCGGCGGCCTTCGGACATTTGAGCCGGGGCTGTGGTTTCAGCGGTTTCGATAGCAACCGGTGTTTCCTGGAGAGCGGCAAAAGTTTCACCGGCCGGAGCTTCCGGGCGGCGCGGGCGATTGCCGTTCATGTTACTCCGTCCGTTATTCCGGCGGTCCATGCGATCACGATCGCGCGGCGCTTCCGAAGAAGGGCGGTTGTTTCCTCGATTATTCTGATTATTTTCTTTAGAACGATCTTTTCCTTGTCCCTGGGAAGGACGATTGTCTCTATTAGAGTTATTGCGTTCTCCGCGAGAAGCCATTTCTCCCGCGCTAATGGGGCGGCGGGAAGACGGTTTCAAATTCATGTCGGGAGAAAACTTTTTGACAATCGGTGTACGAAGCATGGTAATCAGCTTGTTCACTTTGGAAAGAATCAGCACGCCTAAAATGACTGCCGCAAGGGACAGTACCAGCGCGAGTACAGAAATAGCTTCCATTAAAGTACCTCGTTAATAGGTGTGGCTCGGGGGCGTTTTGGAATGAACGCGACCAAGGCGGCTGTTGTGAAAATCCCCGGAATCCGAACCCGGATATTTTGGGGGTAAAAAGTTCTTTTATCAAAAAGAGAATAAAAAAGAACAAATCCTTTTCGTAAGTACGAAAAGGAACAACCACGAAACAAATTTAGATAAAAAACACATTCTAACAACCCAAAAATTCATTTAATGCATTTTTGTGCCTCATTTTAAAGAAAGTTACATTTTGTGCAGTATTTCTATTGACATTTGCTCATAAGGGCAGTATATTTAAAGATATTCGTTGAGGTGATTATGACTCTTGAAAATGAAATGGTACTGCCCAAGCCGCCGAAAGCACTGACCGCACGTCAGGAAGAGGTTCTCCATTTTATCCGGGAACAGACGCAAGCCAACCGAATGCCGCCGACGGTCCGGGAAATCGGAGAACATTTTCGGATTTCTTCCACTAACGGAGTGCGCTCTATTCTGGCGGCGCTTGCCAAAAAAGGTTATATAAAACGCTCCCCGCGGCGGAGCCGCGGGATCGAGGTTCTGGATCTTGATGATCATAAGAATCCTGATTCCGGAGTTTCCGTGGAAATCCCGATTGTAGGGCGTATTGCCGCCGGTATGCCGATTCTCGCCGTTCAGAATTTGGAGGGCACCGTAACGGTGGATCGCGATTTTATTGCGAACCAGCCGAACGTTTTTGCGCTTCATGTGCGCGGCGATTCCATGATTAACGCCGGGATTTTTGACGGAGATCTTATTTTTGCCCGTCAGCAAAATTCGGCGGAACGCGGAGAGATTATTGTGGCGCAAGTGGATGACGAGGCCACGGTAAAGTATTTTCAGCCGCAGCCGGAGTGGATCGAACTCCATGCCGCCAATCCGAAATATTCTCCCATTATTGTAAAACCGGAGCGTTCGTTTACCATTTCGGGCCGCGTGATCGGCGTGATGCGGAAGATCAATTAAAGCAGTACGGTCATTGAAAAAGCCCCCGAAAACCGAGGGCTTTTTTCTGTTTTTATTGAATCCACTTTTCTTCGGTTTTATTGCCGGCAGTGATTTTGTATTTCCCGGGGAATCCTCTGAAATGCGCGAGTCCGTCGTTCCCGGCGGCGGCGGTTTCTTTGGTTGTCCATATTTCGTGCCACAGTTTGTAAATAGTGTCTGCGGCGGGTTTTGCGCGGCCGTCGGCGGCGATGATGCCGCCGTTTTTGATCCAGTGACGGTTATCCCAGAACCCCCACAGCATAATGCCCGCGACTGCCGGGTGACTGAAAGCGGTTTTGATGAACATTTCATAATATTCGGCCTGTTCTTTTTCGGAAATATGGAGTCCGTAATCGGAAGAGCCGAAGTCAAGTTCGGTGATTTTAACGGGGAGTCCCAGAGAACCGAGTTTATCGAGGCGTGATTTTATGATAGACGGCAGGACCGGGCGTGTTTGGAAATGCCCTTGAACGCCGATGCCATGGATCGGGATTTTCCGGTCGAGAAGTCCTTTGATGATTTCATAGTAAAGGTCGGTTTCTCCGGCGGCTACCACATTGTATTCGTTGATGTAAAGTTTGGCATCCGGATCGGCGCGGTGCGCCCAAACAAAGGCGCTGTCCAGCGAATGCCATCCGCATTTTTCAAAGAGGAACGCTTCGTGGAACGGTTCGTTCCAAACATCGTATTCTTTGATTTTTCCGCGGTATTCTTTTAAGTCGCGTTCAATGCGGTTCTTGATGTTTTTTTCAATGTCTTTGCATGAGCCCTGAACGCTCCAGTGTTTATCGAAGCCGTAGCCCTGGTGCCCCCAAATAAGAGTATGCGCGCGGAAGTCCCATCCGTTTTCTTTGGCAAAGTCCAGGTATTCCTGCATTTCTTTTCTTTTGGGTTTATTCTTTTTCGGTTCGTATTCGGGCCACTTAAAGAGGTTTTCATTCACGCCTGCCCAAAAATATTTTGCGGCGGTACGGCGATACCATTTTTCCACGCTGTCTTTGGAATCGTAAAGCGCGAGGGCGGTGCCGAAAGGGAACGCATGGCGGATGAGTTCTACCGTTACTTTTTCTCCGGGTTTCGCCGGAACGGTAAATGCGACTTTGCGAAGGCTGTCGATACGGGCATCGGCGTTTGAGTACCAGGAGGAATCGGCGGTTTGTGCCGGCAGGATTTCTACGTCGTCGATGGATACGGTTCCCGTGATGTAACCGAGTTGAAATACCACATTATTGAGTCCGTAGCCTTTTTGATCGGCGAGGAACAGGAGGGAATATGTTTTCCATTCGGGCGTGAGGCTTACGATTCCGCTTTCTTTTTGGCGGTAATCCGGAGGTCCGCCCTGAACAGCCATGCCGAGGTTTCCGGAACCTTTCGCTTTGAATTGAAGCGTGTAAAATGTGGAATCCGCGAGGAACTTCGGCGGTTGTAATTGCAATCCCCACCATGCTTTCGGTTTTTTACGGATGGTAATAACGGCGCCTTGAGAATTATTAACACCTTTTCCCGGCACGGCAATTTCGGAAACAACATCGGCGGGACCGTCCGGGTTATTCCATAAATACCATCCGCCGTCCCCGTATTCCATGTTACCGTTGCTTAAGATATTCTGCGCGCTTGCCGCAGAAAAAATACCGAGGAATAAAAAAAGCAAAAATGACTTCATAAGTGTTCCTTAAATTTTGTCTATAAGATACAACTCTGTGTATAAAAAAATGAGGGCGGCCGGGAAAAAATGTCGGAATTACGCGTGAGGCAGGCGGAGGGTGCGCGCCGAAGGCGCGCAGTGGTTATTTTTTGATTCATTTTTATAAGGATATCCCGCATTATTACGCTGAAGCTTTTATCAACTGCGGGATAACTCGCTCCTGTTATTTCATATCTGTTTGCAAAAAATAACCACCGACCGGAGGGTAGCCCGGCGCCGCGCCGACCCGGCGCATTGTAGTGGTAATTGATTGGATCCCGAAACATCCTGAATTTATTTTGCGCATCAATTAAGTTGCACTTTCATGTAAAACTTTCCAAGTCTGCGCCGCCACTTGGTCAGGATCAGAATGACTGTTTCAGGATCAGCGTGACATATTCAAGTGGTTGCGCCGGGGCACGCCGAAACATTTAATGTTATTTTTAAAAAGATGTTGTACAAGCCTTATCGAGATTTTCTTGCCGAAGTTTTTCCCGGGTTTCGGAAAGTGCGGAAGATGCCGCTTTCCGGAGGAATGACATGCCCGAATTTGGATGGTACGAAAGGTTTTTCCGGTTGTGCGTATTGTAACAATCGTTCGTTCAGTCCGGTGTGGAACCTCGCTAAGGTTTCCGTTGAGGAACAAATTGCAACGCTTTTGCCGCCGCTCCGCGAGAAATATCCGGAGGCGGGTGTTCTCGCTTATTTTCAGCCTTATACGAATACTTACGCGCCGGTGGATCGTTTGCGCGAGATTTTGTCTGCCGCACTTTTTCACCCGGATGTTGCGGGCATTTCTGTGGGGACGCGCCCGGATTGTTTGGCGGACCCTGTGGTGGAACTTTTGGCGGAGTTGAATGAGAAGAAGCGCGTGATTGTGGAAGTGGGTTTGCAATCGGCCGCTGATAAGACCTTAAATGCGATTAACCGGCGGCATACTTTCCGGGAGTTTCAAGAGGCGGTGGAGCGTTTGCGTCGCCGCGGGCTTTCGGTTACGACGCATGTGATTGTCGGGCTTCCGGGGGAGAGCGTCCCTGATTTTTTATCGACGGCGCGTGCGGTGCGCGATCTCGGGATTTCGGCGGTGAAGATTCATCCGCTGCATATTGTTTGCGGTACGCGCCTTGCGGAGGAATATGCGTCGGCGGAGTTTGAGCTGCTTTCGTTTGAGGATTTCTGTGAGGCGGTAGCGCTTATGATTCTTGAGATGGGTACGGATGTGGCGATTGAACGTTTTAGCGGTGAGAGTCCCGGTGATTTGCTGATCGCTCCTTCCTGGAGCGGGGACCGGAACCGCATTGCGGCGTGTGTTGAAAATCATTTGAAGGAATTAAAACATGAAGGGCTCCTCTAAAAATTCATTTCCTGTGAAATCCGCAATAACACACCGCATTGATTGGGTTTGTGCTTGCATGAAAGTCAGGGATAAGGGACACGGGACAAGGGACACGAAGAATTCATATCCCGTTTCCCATATCCCATTTCCCTATGTTTCATTCCCGAAAAGGTATATCAACAATGCTTGCCCATTTTTACTTCTGATCACTTTTCTTTTCACCCTTATTTCTTTGACGGCTTGCGAACAAAAGAAGAAACCTGTTCCGCAAGTGACGATTAGCAACGAAGGGCAAGTGCTGTTGGATTCGGGTCTTTCGGCATACCGTGTTCGCCCCTGGTTTGACGGCGAGGATCGCCGGATTACGATTTTGCCGAAAGGCGGCGACAGCGTTTCTATCGGCAACAAAGTGATTGCCGAGAGCCGCCGGGAGAACCGCACGGCTTACGTTTTTTTGAACGGTGCTCGCTGTCTTGGTTCGATGCTCACCGATTCTCTCGGGAGTCTCCAAAATTTTGAACCTTCTATCGCCTGTTTTGATTCCGTTACTTTGGATCAGTCTTCTGTGCGGATTCTTTGGAGTGAGAGACTTGTTCCGGCGCTCGCTTTTTCGGAAGATTACGGGGAGCGCGGGAGAACGCTCCGGGTGCATCGCCTGGACGGTATTGCGGGAGATTTTTTTATTGATGAATTTGTGAGTAATGATGAGGCTTGCGGCGATGACGGGATTCTCCCTTGTTTTTCGCAAAAGAGCGAGATTTCATTCCCGGCGGACAGTGCGTTTTTACCCGAGACGCTTTTGGTGCATGTCACGGGAACGATGCTTGACGGCAAGCGCGTGCTGCCTGTGGACAGAACGGATACGATTATTCCTTTTTCCAGCGAGCTTCCGTAACGACCGATTATTTTGTGCGGAATACGAACTTTTTATAGAGCGTGAAACTCACGATTACATAAACCGCATTCGCGACGATGTTTGCGAAATAGCCCGGCAGCATGTAAGCGGAAATCCAGGTGACGAACGGTTGGAAAAATTCCGTTTCCAATAGATAGCGGTGCAGAAATTCCAAGGTGAATAAATTAAATCCGTAAGCGATTAGGAAAATCAAAATAAACCGGAGGATTTCTTCGCGTTTTCGGTTTTTACTTTTGAAGTTCCAAAGACGGTTCCAGCAATAAGAATTGATTCCACCGGCGATAAACCCGAGAAAATTGGAGAGTTCCAGGTTCCAGCGCAGGAGTTCGTACAAAATCCAAACGACCGCGAGGGTGATGCCCGTATTGAGTACGCCGATAAAATTGTATTTCAAAAAATGAATCACGATCCCGAAAATAACAAATCCGTTGCTTTTCCGGTTATCTCCGGTAAAAAGAGATGTCGGATTTGCGAAAAAAACTTATCATTACCGGGCGATGCCATTTTCCCTTCATCACAAAGTCTTTTCCCTTCATCACAAAGTCATGACTGCCGAAGAAGCGGCCGAACTTGTTCTTCCCGGCGAGCTGCTCGGCGTTTCCGGTTTTACGCTCGCCGGCTATCCGAAAACCGTGCCCGAAGCGCTTGCGAAACGCGGTTTGCGTTTGAAGGCGGCAGGAGAAGATTTTCGAGTTTCCGTTTTTTCCGGAGCTTCTACCGGAGACGAACTGGACGGTTCGCTTTCGCGGGCGGGGTTGATCGATTGGCGGATGCCTTATCAGTCTAACGCTTCTCTCCGCGCACAAATTAATGAGGGGCGTGTTCGTTATTTGGATGTTCACCTCGGGATGATGGGGCCGATGGTGCGCGAGGGCGTGCTTCCGAAACCGACTCTCGCGATTGTGGAAGCGGTTGCCGTGACTCCGGAAGGCCGGGTTTATCTTTCTTCTTCCGGCGGGAACTCCGCGACTTTTTTGACGCTTGCCGACCGGATTATTCTTGAGATTAACGGCGTTTACGGCGATGCGTTTATCGGGTTTCACGATACGTTTCTGCCCGGGCTTCCGCCTTTGGCGCGTCCGATTCCGATTTCCAACCCCGCGGACCGCGTGGGGCAAGAGTATGTGCAAATTGATCCGAAAAAAATTATCGCGGTGGTTCATACGGAAAGAGCGGATAGTGTGGCGCGCTTTACCGAGCCCGATGAGGTTTCTCAAACGATTGCCGGGCATATTTTGGATTTTATTCGTCACGAGCAAAAGAAAGGGCGCTTGCCCGAAGGGCTTCCGTACCAAAGCGGGGTGGGGAATGTGGCGAATGCGGTGCTTGCCGCGATGGCGCACGATCCGCTTCAAGGCATGGTGAATCTTTATACGGAAGTGATTCAGGAGGCGGTTTTTTCGCTGCTTGAAGCCGGGAAACTCGGGGTGGCTTCCGGTACGGCGCTCACATTTTCACCGGCGGCTCAGGAAATTTTTAAGCATAACGTGCGTTCCTGGAAACACCGTTTTGTCATTCGTCAGCAAGAGGTTTCGAACCATGCCGAAGTGATCCGCCGCCTCGGCGTGATTTCCATGAATACGGCGCTCGAATGTGATATTTTCGGAAATGTGAACAGTTCTCATGTGAGCGGTACCAAAATTATGAACGGGATCGGCGGTTCCGCCGATTTTGCGAGAAACTGCTACCTCGGTTTTTTCATGACTCCGTCCACGGCGAAAAACGGAGCGGTTTCCTCAATTGTTCCTTTGGTGAGCCATGTGGATCATACGGAACACGATACGCAAGTTTTTGTGACCGAACGCGGCATAGCCGATCTCCGCGGGAAATCTCCCGAAGAAAAAGCGCGGTTGATTATCGAAAATTGCGCTCATCCGAATTTTAAGGATTTGTTGAACGACTATTTATTTGAAGGCTTGAAGGAATCGAAAGAGCATCATCTTCCGGTTTCTCTGAAGAACGCTTTCGACGTTCATTTGAAGTTCAAAGAAACCGGGAAAATGCGGGAATCATAAATGAATTTGAACTTTAAAATATTGTATCTTTCGCTCTACACAAAAACCCCTTGTTTCGGGGGAGGAATTTTATGGCGATAAAAAAAGAATTACTGGATAAACTTTCCGAACTGAGGAAGTTTGCGCTGAAAAGCGGAACAACCGATGAAAAGATTGCCGCCCGTTGTGGAAAAGGTTTGATGACCGCCCGTGAAAGAATTAACACCCTTTTAGACCCGGACACTTTCCAAGAATTCGGAATGCATGTCGGGCACGATATTCGCGGATTCGGTTTTGACAAAAAGACTCTCCCGAGCGACGGTGTGGTTACCGGACTGGGCTATGTGGATGGCCGCCCGGTTTCGGTGATCAGTCAGGATTTTATGGTGAGCGGCGGTTCGCTCGGCAGTCGTCATGCGAAAAAAATGGCGGAAACCATGGAACGTGCCCGCACTCTCGGCACTCCGATAATCAGCATTAACGATTCCGGCGGAGCGCGTATTCAAGAAGGCGTGAAGAGCCTTGCAGGGTACGGTCAGGTATTCAAAAACAACGTGCTTTCTTCCGGCGTGGTGCCTCAAATTGCACTCATCGCGGGCCCTTGCGCCGGCGGCGCGGCTTACAGCCCCGCTCTCATGGATTTCTGCATTCAGCTTCGCAAAAATTCAAACATGTTCATTACCGGCCCCGAAGTGATTAAAGCGGTAACCGGCGAAGCGGCGTCTCTCGACCAATTTGCGACTGCCGATGCTCATGCTTCCGTTTCCGGCAACGTTCATTTTGCCGCCGAAGACGATGCGCACGCGATTCAAATTATTCAAAAATTGCTCAGCTTCCTCCCGAGTAACAATCTTCAACAGCCGCCGCACCGTTTATCCGAAGAACTGAAAATCGAATCGGATCCGGGCATGAACGCTCTGGTTCCCGAAGAAGGCAGAACGCCGCTGGATGTTTATCAGGTGATCGAACGCTTGCTGGATGCCGGCGAATGGCTTGAAGTTCAAAAAGATTTTGCTAAAAATATTGTGATCGGTTTTGGCCGTGTGGACGGTATGGTTGTCGGCGTGGTAGCAAACCAGCCCAAATTCAAAGCCGGCAGTCTTGATATTGATGCTTCCGATAAAGCGGCAAGTTTCATTCTTTTCTGCAATGCTTTCAATATTCCGATTCTCACACTGACCGATGTTCCGGGCTTTATGCCGGGGCTTGCTCAGGAACGCGGCGGCATTATCCGTCACGGCGCGAAACTTCTTTATGCTTATGCGACTTGCACCGTGCCTCTTGTGACGGTGATTCTCCGTAAAGCTTACGGCGGCGCTTACATTGCCATGGGTTCCAAAGATTTGGGCGGCGATGTGGTGTTTGCCTGGCCTACTGCCGAAATTGCGGTGATGGGTGCGGAAGGGGCGACCAAAATTATCCATAAGAAAGAAATTGACGAAGCGAGCGATAAGGAAGCGAAGTATAAAGAACTCGTGGAAGAATATCGTGAAAAATTCGCCAACCCGTATCAAGCCGCGGAAACCGGAGCTATTACCGATGTGATCGAACCGTCGGAAACCCGTTTCAAGGTTTCTCTCGCACTCCGTTCTCTCCTTACCAAAAGAGCGAACTTTCCCTCTAAAAAACATGGATTAAGTCCGTTATGAACGAACAGCATGAAGCCCAATTAAAGTTGATGCACGAATCATCGATTTATAAAGTCGTCGAGTCTCACGACGGCGAAGCGATGATTCTTTATAAAACATACGAACAAGCCCGCGAAGCCGGAGACCGGCGGGACAGTATTGAAAATGCGGCCGGAGCTAAAACCGTAGCGGCAGCAAAAGCGCGATTGGGAGATACTTACTATACCGGTAAAGATTCTTCCGAAACGACGACGCTGACTCTCGGAAATTTAATTGGGTTTCAGGCGACAGGTT
The DNA here is from genome assembly GCA_031271785.1 of Fibrobacter sp. GTDB lineage: Bacteria > Fibrobacterota > Fibrobacteria > Fibrobacterales > Fibrobacteraceae > JAISUZ01. Next base: position 16,891 of record JAISUZ010000058.1, read on the forward strand.
TGATTGTGGTGATGCTTGTCATCATCGGGCTTTGCGCTTTGTGTTACTTGATGACGGCGGTTTTGAAGGCATTCGGTTTTGTAAAATCCGAAGAGCCGAAAAATCCTCCGGCAGTTACTCAGCCGATAGCGGCTGCTGCAGCGCCGGGTGCCGCCGGCGCTCCGAATGCCCCGAGCGCGCATGCCGGATTTACGAATGCGCAGTTACAGGCATTTCTTACAACCGCTGCGATTGCCGCGTTGAAAGAAGAGGAAAGACATCATCCTACGCTTTCCAACGAACAGCTTGCCGTTATTTTTGCGCTCGCGGCTGCCGAAGTTCTCGGCGCAGCCTGCAATGTCATTAAATTCCGTCCTGTGAGTGCCATGGATATGGCATGGACTATGCAAGGACTTACAGAACTCCACTCCAACGGGCGTTAAACGCCGGGAAATACCTATTATGAAAAAAACAATCCGTATTACATTTGAAGGCAAAACTTACGACGTTGACGTAGAAGTTCTCGGTTCGTCCGGTGTGGCTTCCGCTCCGGCTGTGGCGGCTCCCGTTGCTGCCGCTCCTGTTGCCGCTGCTCCGGTAGCTGCCGCTCAACCGGCTCCGGCGCCTGCTGCGGCACCCGCTGCTGCCGGCGGTGCTCCGGTAGTAAGCCCGATTATGGGACTTGTATTCAAACTTAAAGTGAAAGTCGGCGATACCGTTTCCATGAACCAGGAAATCATTGTTCTGGAAGCCATGAAAATGGAAACTCCGATTTATGCTCCGGCTGCCGGCACGGTGACCGCTATCAACGTGAAAGAACAAGATTCCGTTTCCGAAGGACAAGTTCTTTTAACCATCGGATAAAGGTTTAACGATGTCTGAAATTTTTTCTGCACTCATGGAGATGTTTACCCAGGACACCGGTTTTCAATCCGTTACCGGCGGCATGGTTCTCATGTGGGCAGTGAGTTTTCTTTTGATGTATCTCGCAATCGTCAAAAAATTTGAACCACTGTTATTATTCCCCATTGCTTTCGGGGCGCTTGCCGTTAATTTGCCGACAAGACTCTTTTACGAAGGCGGGTGGAGTATCGAAGGCATGTTCGTTTCGACGGCAGGCCTTTACCACTATATCAGTCAGGGGATTCATCTCGAATTATTCCCTCCCCTTATTTTCCTTGGGGTCGGAGCCATGACGGATTTCGGGCCGCTGATTGCCAATCCGCGCACGCTTCTTCTCGGCGGCGGCGCGCAGTTCGGTGTGTTCGCCACGTTTTTCTGTGCGGTGGCTTTCGGCGGGTTTACGCTTGGTGAAGCGGCTTCTATCGGAATTATCGGCGGCGCCGACGGACCGACATCTATCTTCACGGCAAATAAGCTTGCGAAGCATTTGATTGGGCCGATTGCTGTTGCCGCTTACACTTACATGGCGCTTGTTCCTTTGATTCAGCCTCCGATTATGCGGCTCATGACAAACGATAAAGAACGCCGGATCCGTATGAAAAGCCTCCGTAAAGTAGGTAAGCTCGAACGCATTGTTTTCGCTATTTTGGTGATGATCGTTTGTGTTCTTGTGGTTCCGGATGCGTCTGCGCTGATTATTATGCTTATGCTCGGAAACCTGCTTAAAGAAAGCGGCGTGGTGGAACGTTTGGTAAAAACCGCACAAAACGAACTCATGAACATCATTACCATTTTCCTCGGAACTTCCGTGGGGCTCACGATGGATGCGAATATTTTTCTCCGTCCGCAGACGCTCTTGATTATCGGAATGGGTGTGATTGCATTCGGGTTCTCGACGATGGGCGGGCTTTTCCTTGCGAAAATCATGAATTGGCTCAGTCCGAAAAATCCGCTGAATCCGCTTATTGGTTCTGCCGGTGTTTCCGCAGTACCGATGGCGGCGCGTGTTTCTCAGGTGGAAGGCGCGAAATACGATCCGCAGAACTTCCTTCTCATGCATGCCATGGGGCCGAACGTTGCCGGTGTGATCGGAACGGCGATTGCCGCGGGTTATATGATTTCCCGCTTAACCTGATTCGTTTTCCGGAAATTAAAAAGCCGCCCTGCCGGGCGGCTTTTTTTATGGATGATCAATTTCTTGCCGTTTTATAAATGGATGACCCGGAAACTTGCTTTTCGAGGGGGTAGCGTAAAACGGCGCGCAGAACCCGGCGACCGGCGGAAGCCGATGAAGGTTCTGCGAAACTCGCCGGTTGAAGCGAGGGGGCATCCCCCTTTTATTAAAAGCAGAGTATCATGCCGGAGCTGAACGCAGAAATGACATCACAGATTTTTACCGATGTTTAAATTCCGAAGTTTTGCATACAAATTAATATATTGCTTATGCAAAAGACTTTTCAAGCGTGTGCCGCCACCGGTCGGGATCAGTACGGCAGAATAGATATTTGGGATATAAAAAAAAGGATTAAAGAATTCGGAGGAGTTCTTTAATCCTTTCGTATCGCTGCTTGTTTCGCGGAATTTTACCGGCGAGTCTTGTTTTACGGTACTTTTTCGATCGTCACGTCTTCAATAATCACGTCGTCGAAAGGGCGGTCGCGGCCGTCGGTTTTAACGCCCGCGATCGAATCGAGAACATCGAATCCGTCGAAAAGCTGTCCGAAAACGGAGTAACCTTCGGCAGGGCCGCCGCCTTGCGGGTGGTCCAAAAAGTGAGTTCCTTCTTCGGGGTGAACAATAAAGAATTGGCTCCCGATGGAGTTCGGCATGGCGGTTTTTGCCCAGCTGAGCGCGCCGCGCAAGTGGGAGAGTTTTGAGTCGTAACGGTCGCCGATGGTGGTTTTCGGCCCTTTCGCGGAGTGCCCTCCGGTGCCGTTCTTATTGGTGAAATCGCCGCCTTGAATCATGAATCCTTTAATCACGCGATGGAACGGTACGTCTTTGTATTTGCCCTGTTCGGCAAGTTCAATAAAGTTTGTCGCGCCTTCCCCGACAATATCGGAAAAGAGGCGGGCGCGCATTTCGCCGTGGTTTGTTTTAATGACGGCGATGGTTTCTCCGCTTGCCGGTTGTCCTAATTGGTTAAACATAAATCTCCGTAAGGTTTGGGTGTTGCCGCTTTAATATAAGAAAAAGAGTTTCAATGTTTCCGAAAAATGCTAGATTCTTCTTTTCAGAAGGGCACTTCTAAAAATTGTTTTGCGTTGATGAAAAGCGGCGAGTATTGGTTCTTGTCAATTGGAACGGCGAACTTTTAGAGGAACCCGAAAGGTGAACCAACAGAAGGAGTCCTTTTGAAAGATAACAGCAAGCGAATACGGACACTTTTAGATGCTCAGGCTTTGGATTGGGCTCTCGATGAAATGGCGGCGCGTATCGCCAAATTGCATTCGAATCCGGAAAAAATGTTGATTCTCGGAATGGCGAGCCGCGGGATTCCTCTTTCTCAGGAACTTGCGAAACGGCTCTCGGAAAAGTATGGTGTGAAAATTCCTTCGGGGAGCATTGACGCGACTTTTTACCGCGATGATTTTCACTACCGGAAACAAATCGGGAATCCGGAAATGCGGATTACCGAGATGCCTGCTTCGGTGAACGGGAAAATTGTGATTCTTGTGGACGACGTTCTTTATACGGGCCGTTCGGTCCGGGCGGCGATTCAGGCGATTTTTGATCTGGGCCGCCCGAGCGCGATCCGGCTTTGCGTGCTTGTGGACCGCGGTCACCGCGAACTTCCCATCGCTCCCGATTGTGTAGGGCTCACGGTGGAGACCGATGTCGATCAGGAAGTCCGGGTGCTGATTCGCCCGATAGACGAAGAAAATGCGGTGTATCTCGTGAAAGTGGAGGCCGACCATGAGCGCTCTTGAAATGAAACACCTGATCGGGCTTCGGAATGTTTCTGCCGCCGACATTCGGTTGCTGCTCGATACTTCGCGGCAGTTCCGCGATATTTTGGAACGCCCGGTAAAGAAAGTGCCTTCGCTCCGCGGGCTCACGGTGGTGAACCTCTTTTTTGAAAACAGCACGCGCACGCGCACGAGTTTCGAACTGGCGGAAAAAAGACTTTCCGCCGACACGGTGAATTTTACCACATCGAATTCCAGCGTGCAAAAAGGGGAGTCGCTTTTAGACACGCTTCGCAATATTGAAGCCATGAAAATCGACCTCGTGGTGGTTCGCCACAGAGGGACAGGCGTGCCTCAGTTCCTTGCCGACCACAGTAACGCCATTGTATTGAACGCCGGCGACGGAGCGAACGAACACCCCACGCAAGCGCTCCTTGATATGTTTACAATCGAACAGAAATTAGGTTCGCTCCGCGGAAAGCGCGTGGCGATTGTGGGTGATATTCGCCATAGCCGCGTGGCGCGTTCCAATATTTGGGGACTCACCACCATGGGCGCGGAAGTTACGCTCTGCGGGCCGAGTACGCTTATTCCGCATTCTCCGGATTTCTTCGGTGATGTTCATTTTGAAAGCGATGTGCGCCGGGCGGTGCAAAACGCCGATGCGGTGATTACTCTCCGGCTTCAAAAGGAACGCATGGACGATTCGCTTTTGCCGAGCATGCGGGAATACCGTAACTTTTTCGGAATCACTCACGAGGTTTTGGAACAGGCGAAACCTTCGATTTTAATCATGCACCCGGGGCCCATCAATCGCGGCGTGGAACTTGACAGCGAAATTGCCGATGGCGCGAATTCGGTTATTCTCGAACAGGTCACTAACGGTGTCGCCGTTAGAATGGCTGCACTTTATCTTCTTTCCGGAGGGCGCGCAAGTGAATAATCATCTGGTAGTTCAAAATGTCCGCCCCTGGGTGGACGGCAAGTTTAAAAAACCGATTGACTTAAAACTTGAAAACGGTATTTGGAGCGACTTCTCGGATTCCGAGGCGGAAACATTCGATGCGGAGGGCGCTTACGCGATTCCCGCACTGTTTGCTTTCGGGATTGATTTTCAGGAGCCGGTCCGCGATGATATTTACACTTTCGAAGACGGTTTTAAAGCCTTGCGCCGCGGAGGCTTTATCGGCGGGCTTTACGAGAGTACGGCAAATCCTATTGACGATCTTCAAAAGCTCAGCGCCGTGACGCAGATTGTCGGGAAATCAAAACTCGATATTCGCCTTTTGGGCGCGATCAGCAAAGATTTTCAAGGGGAGCATCTTGCGGAAATGCTCGAACTTTCGCAAGGCGGCGTTGCCGGATTCGGCGACGGAAACCGGAAAGTAGGAGCGACTCGCTTTTTGCGGCTTGCGATGGAATACGGTTCCATGACCGGCAAACGGTTTTTCTTTCTCCCGATGGATTATTCTTTAAAGTACAAAGGGCTTGTACATGAAGGTCCTGTTTCCGATACGCTCGGTATGAAAGGCATTCCGAAACTTGCGGAAACGATCGCCGTTCATAAAATTTTGGAACTTGCGCTTTGGCTTAAAATTCCGGTGCATTTCAAGCAAATCACTTGCGGAGAATCGCTCGAACTCATTGCCCGCGCTAAAGAACGCGGGCTGGATGTCACTTGTGACGTGGGCGTTTATCATCTTTTGTTCGACGAATCGCATCTCTTTGGGCTGGATTCTCACTTGAATCTGCATCCGCCGGTGCGTTCGGCTCTCGACCGCGAAGCCTTATGGAACGGTATTTCGAGCGGACTCGTGCAGGCGATCAGCTGCAATCATTTTCCGGTGCTTCCGCAAGATAAGGAAGTGAATTTCGAAGACGCTCTTCCGGGCGCGCTTTCGCTTGAAATCTTACTTCCCGCACTTTGGAATTTGCTGAAAACGCGAGTGGGGGCGATCCGCGCTATTGAGCTTCTGTCGAACAATCCCGCGCTCCTTGCCGGCGCGCGGCCGGCGGCTCTGAAACTCAATGCTCCCGCCGATTTTGTGCTGTTTCAGCCGAAAGGAGAAACGCTCGTGACATCGTCCGTATTTTCAGGGCAAGTTCATAACTCGCCGCTCCTCGGGAAGTCTCTCCAGGGCCGTATTCTCGGCTCTTACCTCAAAGGACTCTGGTCGGCAGTTTAAGTATGCTTTCTCCCGTTCTGTTCATTTTTTTCGGATTTGTTCTCGTGCTTTTGCTCGTGTTTTTGGTTTTGACCGAAATCAAAAAAAACAGGCAGCGGCACAGCAGCGAGGAAATGTTCCGGGCAAATGTTTTTAATCAAAAAGTTCAAGAATTAAAGTTGTCTGCAAAAGAAGTGAAGGTACTGGAGCTACTGGTTCGGTATTCCCGGTTTTTCAACGAAGATGCCATTTTTAATTCTCCGCTTCTTTTTGAAGAAGCCGTTCACAATTATTACGCCGATGAATCTTTGGAGCGCATTCCGGAAGACACGCTCGCCCTTATCACAAGCCTTCGCGGAAAGCTCGGTTATCATGGGCTCGATATTGATTTCACGCTTGTTTCCACGCGGCAATATCCCGATCTTCACGCGGTCAAACTCGTGAATAAAAAAGAGGGGTTTTCCGAAATGTCGTTCATTTCTCGAAAGAGCGAACGGCACTTCGTTGTTTATTATCCGGAGTTGCAGATTCCTCCGGAAAATTGGGTCGGAAAAAATATTCGAGTGATTCTCACCCGGCAGGGAGATGCGGTTTATTCCGCGCGGGTGCGTGTACTCGGTCTTGACGGGCGCAATCTGGTTTTAAGCCATACGGAAGAACTCGAAAAACAGCAACTGCGCCGCTGGGTTCGGCAAGAAGTTCAGTTTCCGGTGGAAGTGGAACTTTTGGAAGGAACGCAGGTGGACGGCTTTTTGGAAGACTTGTCTGCCGGCGGTATTCTGCTGGTGCTGCCTGCATCTTGCGAGTCGCAAACCTTTATGCGGCTTCGGTTTGAACTTCCCGGTTTCGGCGTAGAAGAGGTTTTGGTGAAGGTTTTGCATGTCTTTAAACGCAAAAAAGAAGGCTTTCCCGGTCACTTTTTATACAGCGCTTCTTTTGAAGGTGAATTCGGAAGAGTCCAGGAAGATATCCTTCAGTACATCTTCGAGGAGCGAAAACGGCAAAACAGGGTTCCAAAAGCCCCGGAAAATGAGGCTAACTAGTTATTTTTCAATGAGTTATGAATTTTTCGCTTGACATTCAACTTTTGGAAAGGTAGAATTGAGACAATGGTGTTTTTAATCGGGGTTCACTTTGGCTTCTGATTTTTTTGCTCGAATTCGTGGTGACCGTCAAACGATCGGTATTGACGTAGGTCACTACTCTATCAAGATGGTTCGCGTGGCGCACGGTCACGACGCGTCCCGTCGTGTTTTGAATGCGGATATAGAACGGTTACCTCAAGGGGTGATCGTCGATAGTATGATTCAAGATCAGGAACAGCTTCGCGAGGCTCTCACGAGGTTGATTGTCCGGAATTTTATTGATCTCCCTTCCGCAGAAATTGTGGCTTCCGTAAACTGGGCTTCCGGGATTCTCATTGACCGCCTTTCGGTTAAGATTCCTAAAAATGCAGATGAAGATGCAACCATCATTCAAACGGCGCAAACCCGTCCGCCTTTCGACGATCAGGACAGCGTGTTGGATTATCAGGTTCTCTCAAGAACCGACGGCGAAGTGAAAACGCTTGTGGTGGCGGCAAAAAGCGTGATGCTCGAAAGCTGGGCGCGTTTCTTTCATTCTGCGAATTATCCTGTTCAAGTTCTCGATGTCGATATTTTCGGGCTTGCGAATGCTTATGTGGCGACGGTTCCGGATGACAATGCCGATCAAACGGTCGCTCTTTTTAACATCGGTTCCAAAAAAGCAAACATGGTATTCATGGCAGGCTCCGCACTCCATTCCGTTTGCGCTCTCGCGAACGGTTCCGTGGAATCGGTGGTGAATATGCTTACCCGCCACCTCGGCGTGACTTCCGAAAAATGTCACGAAGCTTTTGAAAAAGGCGAGATGCTTGTGGTGGACGGCTTCTCCGAAACGGATGTCGAATCGGCAATGCTGCTTGCTTTTGAAGAAGTGGTGAGTTCCATCGAATACGGTTTCCGTTATTTCTCCACTGCGGAGTCCGGTGAAAAACCGGTGAAAATTTTACTGGCCGGCGGCGGCGCTTCTCTTCCGGGGCTTGCCGCGTACATTACCGAGAGAACCGGTGTAGAAACCGATACGGTGAGTCCGTTCAAGCGTATCGCTTGCGACCCTCAGGTATTTGCACAGGCCGGCGAAAATTTTGAATCTTTGTCGAATATTTACGCTCCCGCTTTGGGACTTGCATTGAGGAAGTTCTAATGGCAAAGAAGAAAAACAAAGCTCTCGCCATCGAAATCAACTTGTTGCCTGCGGAATTCCGCAAAACGAGAACCGATTGGGGATGGATTCTTTCGCGCCGGATTATTTGGTCTGTCATCGCTTTTCTTGCCGTTTGTGTCGCGGCATTTATGCTTGTGGTGCATGTACAGGAAACCACCGACGCCATGAAGAACGAACTTACCCGGATTCAGGCGGAGGTAACGAAAGAAAAACCGCTCTTGAATAAAATCAAAACTCTTGACGATAAACTTGCAGTCATCGCTCAGAAAAACAAGGCTTTGAAATCCATTCAGGTCAATAAAAAACGCTGGGTCATTCTTTTTGAAAATATCTCTTCCGTTATTCCTCCCAATATGTGGCTCACCAACCTGAGCCAGCTTTCGGAATCCGAAATGGAGCTGAAAGGAAACACCTTTGATTTTGCCGAAGTGGCGGAGTACATGGTGCGTTTGGAACAGCAGATCAGCGTCAGCACCGTTACTCTGGTTTCGATTGCGACGGTAAAAGTCGGCGGAGAAGAAGCGTACAGTTTCACGATTAAAGTGACGGTCAAACAAGACTTGGGTCTTGAGGGGGAACAATAATCATGGGCTCAATAGATTGGAAAGATAAACGAAATTGGGTAGTGGTTGTTACGATTCTCCTGGTACTCAGTATTTCTTACTACATGTATGAATACGTGTGGTCGCCGTTCAAAAAAGAAGAAGCGCAGCTTCAAAGCCAAATTACTTCGGCTCAGGCGGAACTGGATAAAATTAACGTTCAGAAAACCCGTATTGCCGAACTCGAACTTCGGTTGGTCGAAGCCGAAAAAGAGTTTGAACGCTTGAGAGAAATGTTCCCGGAAGAAGAAAAAGTCCCGCTCCGCTTGCAGGATTTATACGCCGTTCTCAGGAGTTCGGGCGTGCAGATTCAGAAGTTCAGTCCGGAAGGGCGTTCCGAAAAAGAACATTATGCCGAAAACCGTTATGCGGTGTCGGTCAATTCCGGTTATCACATGCTCGGTTATTTGTTTGCCGAAATTGCAAACTTCAATTACCCGACTTCCATTACGGAGTTAAAGCTCGGGCGTTATGCGGGAATTGCCGCGGAGTTGAAAAAGGCCGAAAATCACGGTTGGACTCCGATCACGGCTTCCGTAACGTTTAAACTCACCACTTATACATCAAAGAAGGTCGCCCAATGAAAATAAAAGCAGTCCTTCTCTTTTCACTCTTTCTGGCCGGAGCTCTTTCGGCAGCTCAATTGACGGATGTCCGGTATCATTGCGCTCCCGGCGGGTGCAAACTCGGTTTTAAATTTACTTCCGGTGAAAATCTTCCGGGCTTTTTCCAGAAGTTTGATGCAAAGAATCAAATTTTAACGGTTGCTTTTTCGGAAACCGGAAAAAGTTTTCCTTCGGGAACGTTTGTTCTCGCCCGGGAAGGCGCTCCGATTCGCCAAGTGAAAATTTATGAGGATAATAAGAAACAGAAACTCCTCAAGTTTGATTTTTCGGTGAACGGCGAAATCAATGGAGATAAATATCCTGCAGGGCTTGCCGCCGGGAATATTTTTGAAATTTCTCTTCCGGTATCGAAAACAAATCCGAAGGCATGGTCTTTGTCGGAAGTTATTAAGCAAACCACTGTGTCTAAAAAAGACACCGCCAAAGCCGCCGAAGATACCGCCACTCCTGCGGCGGCCACGGTAAAAACTTCTGCCGTAAAAGAACCCGAAGCCGTTCAGGAAGCGGTCGCGCCGGCTCCGGCTGTGGTCAGCGATTCTCCTGCGGTCAGCGCGCTGATTCCGGGAATTCGTGAAATGAATGCTCTCGGCGGCATGGGCATTTCTCAATTCCGTTTGGTGATGGATTCCGCCATTAGTCTTGATTTGCTGAAACCGGGTAAAGGTGAATTTTTGATTGCGCTCCCGGGTCCTGAAAAATCGCCGGTCTTTAATGTGAGTGAAAGCGCTCTCGTGAAGTCGCTCGTTTGGACCAAAGAAGGTTTAAAAATTCAGCTTCAACCGAAAGCAGTTCCTTTTGCCGTAATTTCGGAAGGGGCGCTCCTTTTGCAGATGACGGAAAAAACGCCTTCCGCCAAATGGACTTATTGGAAAGCGTTGCCGGAAGGTGTTCAAAAGAAATCTTGGGGCATTCTTCCTTCGTCGAAATCCGAGAACTTCGAATCTTTCATGGAAACCATCGGGAAAGAAGGTGATAAAAAGATTGTCTCCGTGGCGGAATCTTTCAGCCTGCGCCCGACTCCGAAAGAATTGATTGTGGTTGAAAACGAAGCCGCATTGCTCGCCGCTCCGGAAGAATCCGCTCCGGTGTCGCTCCGCCTTGCTTTCGGCGACCGTTTGGTGAGTCTCGAACTCGAAGGGCTTTATTACCGCGTTAGAACAGGAAACAAAACAGGTTATGTGAACCGCCGCGCCGTGGCTTTCCGCGATGAACTTTCGGCGGTGCAAACGGAACGGCTCAAGCAGCTTGCTCTTGAAAAAGGCGAAATGCTCGATTCTCAAGCCGTTCGTTTGGAAACCGTATTTGATGACCGCATTACTTACAGTTCCTATGGCCGCCGGGATCCTTTTGTGGAAATCACAGGGCTCGTGGGCGAAGGAATCAATGTGGATCAGGTGGAACTCGTTGGTATTATTTGGGAACCGGAAGTTCCCATGGCAATTCTTGTAGAAACTAAAAACCCGACAATTTCTTACACCGTTAAAGAAGGCGATAAGATCTTGAATGGCAAAGTACTCAAAATCACCCAGACAGATGTGTTGTTCCTGATTCAGGAATTCGGTGTAAACCGTCGCTTCTCTATGGGGCTTCCCGATAAGTATGGGGGTCAATAATGAACCGGATCATTCGGATGATTTCTATTTTTGTAGTGGCGATGGCTTTCGCGACTGCGTGGGCGCAAAGTTCAGCTACGGCTTCCGGCGGTGAACCCAACAGGAAGTTGTATAATTTCAACTTCGTGAACATGGATTTTGCGGCGGCTTTCAACTCGCTTTCCGCAACGGCGGGCGTTGACATTTTGATTGCACCGGATGTCTCCGGGCGCCTCAGTTTGCAGGTGACCAACAAAACCTGGCAGGAAACTCTGGATATTATCTGCAACCTCCACGAATTGATTTGGCTCGTGGAAGACAAGTATATCCTGATTCAGAAACTTTCCACTTATCAGGCAAAGCAAAAGAAAATTGCCGATCAGGAAGCTCAACTGGAACAAACGGTACCGTTGGTGCGCAAAAATTTCCAGGTACACCATGCCAAAGCATCCGACCTTGTGAAAGTGCTTGATAATATGAAATCAACTCGCGGACGCATTACGACCGTTGACCGCACGAACTCTATTATCGTTTACGATACGGACGGACGTATTGAACAAATGGAAAATGCCTTGAAGGAATTGGATGTGGAAACACTTCAAATTATGATTACCGCTAAGTTGATGGTGGTGGACAGCAGACGCGCCCGTGAACTCGGCGTGGATTGGAGTGCAAGCATGGGAACAATGGCGCTCACTCCGGGAGCGGCATCCGTGCCTGCTACCGGCGTTCCGGTGGGTGCTTCCCGCATTAGCGGCGCTATCAGCTCTTTCCCGAACAACGGAATGTCTCCCGGTGTGCTGAACCCTTCGACGGCGATCACGGCGAGCGTTTTGGATAACCATTTGCAAATGGCCGTGGCAACCATTATGGCCGATGCGTCCACCGAAGTGCTTGCCAGCCCGCAAATCTCCACATTGGATAACACGCAGGCTGTGATTTTCATGGGTGATAAAATTTCGATCCGCGTGATTGACGATAACGGCGAATCTTCGACTCAATTGGTGGAAACCGGTATTAAATTGACGGTAACCCCGCATGTGAGCGGCGATAACCGGATTCTCTTGGATCTTTATCCGCAAAACAACTCTTACAGTTACGACCAGAAAGGCGAAGTGGTGATCAGCACGCAGGAAGCCCAAACCAAAGTGGTGGTTGCCGACGGAGAAACGGTGGTGATCGGCGGGCTTACCAAAAACGAAGATGCGGAAACCGAAACCGGTATTCCTTTCCTCAAAGATATTCCGGTACTCGGGCATTTGTTCAAGTATTCCAAAAAGGAAATCACCAAGAAAGATCTCGTGATTTTTGTAACGCCGCGCATTATCCGCAACTATATAGGCGATGTGCTGACTTCGGAACCCGCCGTGGTTTCGGGCGCGCCGGCGAAAGCGGCTCCGCAACCGGTAGCACCGCAAAAAACACAGCAAACGGCAGTACAACAACAACCCAAAGTTCAAACTCAGGCAGCGCCTCCTCCTCCGGCACCGCAGCCTGAAGCGGCTCCCGAAGAAGGCGATTGGGAATAAGATTTATTAAGGTATATATGAAGCCGCCTCCCGGATGGGAGGCGGTTTTCGATTAGTTAAGTTATATGTGAATTACTTATTGAGTTGATCGACGGTTATAATTCGGTATGTGTTTGAATTGATGGTTATTTTGATATTGTTTTTAAGATTTGTAACATAAATGTTTTTTCCGATTCTTTGAAAAAACTTTTCTTGTGTTTCCGTGATAATACCGGAAATCATTTTTTCAATTTCCTGTTTTGAGAACTTACTGCCGAGTTTTTTATTGATACGCCCGTAAACAAGTTCCGTGTAACAAATTTTATTTAGAATTTCAGTTTTGTTTAT
>JAISUZ010000103.1 GCA_031271785.1 Fibrobacter sp.
AGTGGGTCACACCCGTTCCCTTTCCGAACACGGCAGTTAAGCCACTGATCGCCGATGGTACTTGGTCTTCGGATCTGGGAGAGTAGGTCGACGCCGGATTCCCTTTTTTTATTCTATCAAAAACAGCCTCCCTGAATGGGAGGCTGTTTGTCGTTTAAAGAAAAAGCTTTAAAGATATCGGCGGACAACGCAGTTAAAAAGGGGGTAATGTGGAGGAAGTACTTCCAGAAGGTTCCTGGAAAAACTTACCTCGTTTCTTCGCTCATTTTAAAAGTCTTACATGACCTTACGAACAGGGGGGATGCGCAAAACCCGCCGGGCACCCCGGCGACTAACAGAAGCCGGATCGTAAAATGAAGAACTTGGGTGCACGATATAGGCTTTGAGGTCATTGACCTCAAGACCAAGCGGGGTTGAAGCGAGGGGGATTATTCCCCCTTCAAAAAATAAAGTTTGGGGATGAGATCGTTAAGGTGTTTTATTCAAGCGCTTGCAGGTAAAATCGGAGGCTTCTAACTTGAAAACCGTGACCGAGTCGATCATGTGTTCCGGAAAAGTAAATTCTTTGTCTTTGACATATTTTTTCATCAGCAGTTTCAACCCTTTTATTTTTTCTTCTTTTTCGGGGCACAGGGATATTTTTCCGTTTCCGACGATACTTTCATATTCCATCGTGTATTCGCAGGCTTCGGCGGCTTCGATCAGTTTGTGGGAGCAGTCCATTTCAAAACAGGCTAAGGGATTTTTTTGAAGGATTTCAAACTTTTTGCCTTCTTTTATGCCGTGAAAATACAGTGTCAGCGTTTCGTGAGTGTATTCATATCCGAAATTCACCGGTACGATATACGGAATATTATTGTCCGATAAGGCGAGGCGGCACACATCACATTTTTCAATGATTTTGGTGATTTCCGTTTTGTCCTTGATTTCTCTGTCCGATCTTCTCATGGTTAAACCTCGCTTTGGGATTCCGTTTCTTGAATAAATTTAACATTGAGGTTTGTGATTTGGGTAATCCCGACTGATGTTTTCCCCGATTGATGCCGTTAGAATACCGAATTTTTCAAGATTTCCCTTTTTTTCTTTCTACTTCCGCTTTTAATTCCCTCAGTTTCCAGCGGGTACGGCGGTCTTCCAATACGAAATTGGGGCGTACGCCTCTGTCTTCGGCTGTTTGAATCCAGCGCAATGCTTCGTCGTATTGTTTTTGTTCCAGGTAGTATTCGGCGATAAACAGGTAGGTGTTTAAGTCTCCCGGGTTTTGTTCGTGTGCTTTGAGTAAGTTCGGGAGTACGAGTTTTTTGTCGGGCCAGTTGAGAATAATAGGGATGTAAGGCAAGAGTTGATGAGACCGCCCGATGATTTGGTAATCTTCGGCAAGGTGACAGAGGTTGTAAACTTTGCCGCCCACACCTTCTTTGACGGCTTGAAACGGTCCGTATTCTTTTCCCCAGAGTGATAAATTGAGTGCGTATAAACTTGCGATGGTTTTGTTTTTCGGGTAGCGCGCGTGCATTTGCTCGCCGAGTTGTTTGGCTTCGGTGTGGCTTTTCATGCGTTCTTCCTTGGAGGGGCTCGCATGGCAGCCTTGAAAATAATAGGCGCGCAGTAATTGCTCGGCGGCGATTTCTTCGACTTGAGAATCCCGAAGCGCTATTTGATAAGCGGCAATCGCGCGGTTGATATAGTCCGGTTTGGCCTGGTCGCTTTCGGTTCCCAGGGCGCGCCTTTCATACCAGTAGTCGCCTTCCCGGAGCGCCTCGATGCCCTCTCCGGCGATTCCCCAGTGAAATCCAAGAATCATGACAAAAAAGAGGATTGTCTTTATTTTCATGAGGCTTGTCACGGCGCTTGAGGGTTAAATTCTCCATGTTTGCAAAAGTTTGTTCACTTTTGCAATCCGGACTTTTTCGTCTTCGGTTCCGTGGAAAGATTTGAAAAGGAGGTTGCGATATTCCATTAACGCAGCGCGAATCAGTGTTTTTTCTTCTTTTTTTAGCATAGGCTTAATATAAACGAAAAGTGAAAAAATTTCACGTTCTTTTGATGGTTTTTCCCTGAAAATAATCTTGTTGGCGAGTGGCGCCGAGTACGGCGTGCCACAGGCTGTCTTTCGGGTCGATTTTTTTCCGTTCCTTGACGGCATAGAAAACGGGGACGTGTGTGAATTGTCCGTTCATGCTGCCCACAAGCATATTGGTTTTTCCGGCCATGGCGGCGTGAACGGCGTTTTCAGCGAGTTGAAAACAGAAAATCGCATCGGTTCCTTTGGCGGGAATGCTGCGAATGGTGTAGCTCGGGTCGAAATACTTGATATGGATTTCTTTTCCGATTTTATCGAAGTGCGCTTTGATCTTTGCCGTCAGATAATCGCCGATATCGTTTTTGAGAATATTGCCGCTTTCATCTTTTTGTTCGGGTATATTTTCAAAGAAGTTTTGCCCGGCTCCTTCGGCAACGACCAATACGGCGTGTTCTTTTCCGCTATTATAACGGTTTTCGAGCGCTTTGAATAGTCCGTGTTCGCCTTCGAGTTCGAAAGGAACTTCCGGCACCAAACAAATGTTTACAACGGTGGTGGCGAGAGAGGCGTAAGCGGCGATAAAGCCGGAGTCACGCCCCATGAGTTTTACAAGCCCGAGTCCGTTAAAGACTCCGTTGGCTTCGGTATGGGCGTTGTTGATGATATTACAGGCGCTCAAAACGGCGGTTTCAAATCCGAAGGTACGATCTACAAGGTTTAAATCGTTATCAATGGTTTTGGGAATGCCGATTACGGAAATGGGTTGTTTTCTCCGTTCGATTTCTTTGGTGATGTCCTGTACACCGCGGAGGGTACCGTCGCCGCCGATACAAAAGAGGATATTGATGTTGAGTTTCATCAAAGTGTCCACGATGGCTTTGACAGGCTGTTCCCCGCGGGAACTGCCGAGAATCGTGCCGCCGTCTTCCTGAATGGCATCTACCACGTCGGGGTTTAATACTTGGGGCAAGAGTCCGAACTCAGGATTGAACCCGCGGTAGCCGTAACGGATTCCGGAGATGTTCCGCACGCCGTAATCAAACCACAGTACTTGAACGAGTCCTTTAATGACGTTGTTTAGCCCGGGGCAAAGTCCGCCGCAGGTTACGATGGCAACGTTTGTCCAGTCCGGATCGTGATAAATGGTTTCCCGAGGTCCCGCCATTTCAAGCGATGGGATCGGAATTCCCGAGTCGAAAAAATGTTTCAGTTTCGTAGTGTCGGTGGTGAGGCTTACCCGTTCCGTATCTTTAATAAATAATAAATCACTATCGGTTAAAGGTGATTTGAGAGTTCCTTTTCCAATGGATTGAATCGTAAAATCGTAGTCTTGAGGTTTGGCGAGAATTTCTTCTGGTGTCATGAGTTCTCCGGGAAAGGATAACCATAATTTAGTAAAGCGCGCGTTAAAAAGAAATCGGCGGGAAACGAATAATGGTGCGGAGTCCCGGCACTGCATTTTCTATGGAAACTTGCATTCCCGTTAATTCGCAAAGCCGTTTGACCATGGAAAGTCCGATTCCCGTTCCGACGGTGGTTCTTGTCATTTCATTTTCAACGCGGTAGAATTCATCGAAAACGCGGTTCATTTCCTGAGAAGGAATACCCGGTCCGTAATCGCGGATGCTGAGTGAAATCACGTTTTCGGTGACGCGCAGTTCGAGTACAATCATTTTATAATGGGCGGATTTGGCGAATTTGAGCGAGTTGTCCACCACATTCATTAAGACTTGCATCACTGCGTCTTTATCCATTAAAATTTCATAATCGCAAGCGTCGCTGCTTACGGTTAGATCGAAACCTTGTTTTTCAATATTTTTGCTGTAAGTGTTTACAAATTCTTCGAGTACGACTTTAGGGTTCAGTTTTTTCAATTGAATGTGCCAGCTGTTGCGTTCGAGTTTAGATAAGTTAAGTACATTTTGAATAAGTCTTGAAAGTCTTTCCGTTTCGCTTGCAATGGATTCGTAATATTTTTGGCGTTTCTGTTCGTTAGCGACCCATGAATTTTGAAGCAGTTCCGCATACATCCGGATAGCGGTCAGCGGGGTTTTCAATTCGTGGCTTACGGCGGAAATAAAATCTTGCCGTTTACTTGCGAGGCGAAGCTGAGAGCGGATCATCTTGTAAAGTCCAATTAGAATACCGCCGAGAATGAGATACATTAAAATACCGATGGCGATAATCATTTTGGTTCCTGGAGGTGCGGGCATGTCGCTCATGTAAATGGTGAGTTGCATTTGGTTGAGCGGCGCCTGTAAAGGAACGGAAATGAGTTCTCTCCGGGGTACGTTTTTGTTTCCGAAAATAGCGTAGGGGCTCGTTTTGGTACCGAATTCTAAAATCAGGTTGGTCCCTTCCGAAGAAGAGAGCGGCTCGCGCTGAATTAATTTCCGGAAGTAGTCGTTCAGGCGAACGGCGTAACCTTGGATAAATTGCTTGTTATTCCGCCAGATATTGCGGTAAAAAACAAGATATTTGTCATTGAATTTTGCCTGAAACGGATCAATTGCAATTTCCATTACATCCGGAAAGTAAAGTTCCTGTGCCTCTTCTTTGATTGTGGAATCCTTTTCCGAAATTTTCCGGATTTGAGCGGATTCGACTTCAAAAATGAAAGTTTCTTTTTGGGTGCTTCGTTCCAGGCGGCGGTTAAACCGGCGTGCTTCACGCGCTTCATTGAGTTTAACGGCAAGTTTAATGTCTTCTCCGTAAAGGCGGTCGAGGCTGTCTTGCGGAGGTGCGCTGTAGGTTCTCTCTAAACCTTTGTTGCTGATGTTCAGGATTTTTAAAACTTTTTGAATGGTGTCGCGCACCGCTTCCCGTTCGCGGCGGTTTTCTACCGGGATTTTTTCGAGAATACCGTCGGGAAGCACCGGCGTGCGAATGCCTCCGTCCGGATCCAGTTGAAAATGCCCGAGCATACCGCTGTAATGGCTTTCGATCGGAAATTGCGAGAGTTTGGAAAGAGTGACTTCTTCGCCGCCGATCACCGGAACGGCTTGAATAAAACGATACTCGGAATAGGAACGCTTTTCTTCAATGGCGAGGTCGTCGTAAATTCGTTGGTTTAGAATTTGAATGATTAAATAAGCGTGTTCGCGTTGAGCGTATTGTGTTTCGTTTTGAAGATGCCGGTAAGAGTTTACTAACAGAAAAGCGATCGGAACCGCAATGACTACGAAAATGACGGAAAAAATAAGTTTGAGCCGTTTCATTCCGAATCGGTTCGAAGCTGATAACCTTCACCCCGGAAAGTAACGAGTATTTTCGGGTGTGCCGGGTCTTCTTCTATTTTTTTGCGAAGTTTCGTAATGTGAATATCCACGGTCCGTGTGGACACATCGTCGGCATTGTCGTAGCCCCAAACTTCTTTCAGAAGGTCGGTGCGAGGTACCGAGCTGTCGTGATTTTTCCAAAGATATTCCATGATTTCCACTTCTTTCCGCGTAAACGAAAGGGGGTTCTGCCCGCGTCTTCCGGTATATTCTCTCAAGTTCACAAAGAGATTCCCGATTCGGAACCGCCCTCCGACCCCCGGCTTCACGCGGCTGCGGCGCAGTACCGCTTCGATACGGGCAAAGAGCATGGTGGTGGAAAACGGTTTGGAAATATAGTCGTCGGCTCCGTACTGCAAGCCGTCGATGATATCACGGTCGGCATTTTTGGCGGAGAGAATAATAATAGGGAGATCTTTATCTTTTTCACGAATCTGGTCACAGACGGAAAAACCGTCGAGCCCGGGAAGCATCAGGTCTAAAAGAATCAAATCATATTTTCCGGAAAGCCCTTCGGCCAGCGCGGAAATACCATCGGAAACGTGCTTTACCTCAAATCCTTTGAGCTCGCAGAGGTCAATTAAACCGTCGGCGATCGCCGGTTCGTCTTCCACAATTAAAATTCTTAAACCATCCATGCTTTTTTCCTGTAACTTTGCTTAAAGCGCAAAGCCGGCACCGCATTCGAGTACAAAATTTTGACGGTCCACTTCGTCCGGGAAGTCTCCGCCGAAATAATATTTTCCGTTAACGTAAACGGCAATCGGAATTACCGGGAGTTTGGCGCGTACTCCGAGGAGCGCGTGACCCGCAAAGCTTTTTTCAAAACTGTCGCCGCCGAGTTGTTTGCCGAGTTCGTTTGCGAGTTTTTTAGCCTCTTCGTCGGTCATGCCGCCGGTACTCAAAAGAGCGTCGCCCCCTTTGTCCATAAATTCTTTTACAAACGCGTGGTTCATAACCGGAGTATTGATAAAATAAGTCAAGCCGCCGCCAATGTAAGGGCGGATGATCGGAAGGAATGTGATCGGGTAAGTTACGCTCAAATCGCCGTTCATCGAGACGAATTTCGGCGATGCTTTTCCGAAAGGAACGCCGTCGAATTTAAGTTCGACAGGTTGTTTCTTTTGGAGTTCTTCGGCGGCATTGTAAACGAAAAGATCGGCATTGTAAGAACCCCAGGCAATGTTGTAAGTAGCTTCTACATCCACAAACGGGAGAATATCCACCCAAAGCTTGAAGCCGAAACCCTGCATATCTTTGAAGTCTCCGTGGGAGTAGTTTACATCGCCGACATCAAGCCCTTCTACGGTTACATCTTTAACTTTGGTTTCTTTGGAAGCTTTCAAAGAAGTGCCGAAATTCGGCGCGTAATGAAAACCGATTCCCACAATCGCAAAGGCCTGGTGTGCGAGAAAGAGGGCGGAAAGGGCGAGAATTTTTGACTTCATAAGGGTACTCCTCAAAATGATATGCTGAAATTACATAAAATAAGGAGAAAATGCAAAAAAAAGTGAAAGTCATCACCTGTTAAGGCGGAGTAAGAGTGGTTATTTTCCGTTGTTCTTGAGTCGTTTCAGTTGTTCAAAGCGTTCTTTGAGACTTTTTTCTTTGCCGTATTCGGTGGGGGTGTAAAATTCGGTACCGATTAAGGATTTGGGGAGGTGTTCCTGTGCGGAATAAGCTCCCGGACTGTCGTGGTCATAGCGATAGCCGTTGCCGTAACCGAGACTTTTCCCGACTTTGGTGACCGAGTTGCGGTAAGCTTTCGGAACCGGGAGAGTTCCGGTTTGTTCGATAATCTGATTGACTTTGTTTCCCGCGAGTTCAAGGCTGTTGCTTTTCGGCGCGAGCGAGAGGTAAATTACGAGTTCATCGAGCGCAATAAGCCCTTCCGGAACGCCCATAAAGTCAAACGCTTCCCGTGCGGCGGTGGCGAGCAAGAGCGCGTTCGGGTCGGCAAGCCCTATATCTTCCATGGACATCCGCATTAATCGGCGGAGAAGAAATCGCGGGTCTTCGCCGCCCTTCAGCATGCGGTGAAGCCAATACAGGGCGGCGTCCGGGTCGCTCCCGCGGACGGATTTATGCAGAACGGAAATGAGGTTGTAATGTTCTTCGCTCCGTTTGTCGTAACGGAGCGGTTTCTTGTATTGCATTTCTTCGAGAAGCGCGTCGTCAATTTGGGTGCGGCTGCCGAGGTTTCCTTCGATCCATTCCAGCTGATTTAAAAGAAACCGGGCGTCTCCGTCGGCCTGGCTCACGATTTTCTGAATCACTTCCGGAGAAACGTTCACCTCGCGCCTTTGCAGACCCCGCGGGTGGTCTTTCAATGCGGATAAGAAAAGCTGTGACAGGTGTTCGGGAGAAAGCGGGGCAAATAAAATCAGCTGACAGCGCGAAAGGAGCGCGGAGTTCACTTCAAACCCCGGATTCTCTGTGGTGGCGCCGATCAGAGTCACAGTACCGTCTTCCACGGCGCCGAGAAGAGCGTCTTGCTGCCCTTTATTAAAGCGATGAATTTCGTCGATAAAAAGAATGGTGGCAAGTCCGAGCGCCAAATGATCTTTTGCTTCGGCCATTACGGCTTTTACTTCTTTCACTCCCGAAGAAACGGCTGAGATTGCAATAAACCGTTTCTTGGTGTTTTGGCGAATCACGTGCGCGAGGCTTGTTTTGCCGCAGCCGGGAGGTCCCCAAAAAATCATGCTCGGAACGGAATCATTCTCAAGACTCTTGCGAAGCAGGCTGCCGGCTCCGAGAATTTTACTTTGCCCTAAAAATTCATCAAGATTTTGAGGACGGAGTCTTTCGGCGAGGGGGGCTGTCATAGTTAAGAAAGTTCCTCGGGGAAAAAAGCCCGGATGAATTTTTCGGGAAGCGTTCTGGAAAGTTTGCCTTGACAGGTGAATAAATGAAGGGTCGATGCTTTGGTGATGAGTGTTCCGTTTACAAAAACCTCATATTTGAAGCGAAATCGTAAGCGATCTTCCTGAATCATTGAAACTTGAATATCTGCAAAATCGCCGTAACGTGCCGGTTTTACATACTCAATCTCAATAGCGAGTACCGGGCTTTGATAACCCGTCGCTTCAAGTTCCGTGTAGGGAATGCCGTATTTTCGTAAAATTTCGCTACGGGCCTGTTCAAACCAAACCGGATAAACAGCATGATGCACTACGGCCATCGCATCTGTTTCGGCATAACGTACTTCGATGCGTGCTGTGTGCGTTCGAGGGCTTTTTCTCAGCATAGGGGAAAAATACAAATTTTTCAACTCATTGATTTTCCTCACTTTTTCATATATATTTAATTGGATTTAGTTAGGCTTTTTTCGGTGGAAACATCTATGGATTCGGAAATTTTCTTTGACAGATTTCTCCGGTGGTACCGAAAAATGGGCCGCGGTTTGTTTCCTTTATTTGTTTTATTGGGCATTAGTGTTGCCGTTTTGGTTTATTTTACCGGTGGTGTAAAATCCGCCTATTCGCACTTGATGTATCTCCCGATTTTGTTAAGCGGTTTCCGGTTTGGATTAAAAGGCGGTTTATTTTCTGCACTTTTCGGCGGGTTGTTACTCGGGCCTTTTATGCCGATCGATACGGTTACGGGAGAAATGCAGAGTCTCATGAATTGGATTTTCCGTACGATCTTTTTTACTTTGGTCGGCGCTCTCTGCGGTATTGTAAGCGACGGCGTGAAAAGTTATATCAATCGTTTGAAATGGATTTCGCTGCACGATGTTTCCTCTCGCCTCCCGAACCGTAAGGCATTACTGAAAGCCATTAATACTTATAAAGTATTTTACCGTAAAGGTTTTGCCTCGCTTTATTTATTCTCTTTCGAGAATAGCGATGAACTCCGCTCGGCATTCGGTGTACAGGCGATCGAAGAATCAATCAAACAATTTGCTCATCGTTTTCAAGAGGTGCTTCCGGCGACCGTTCATATTTTCAGAGCCGGTTTTAATGAAATTGCTTTTATTCTCCCGCCGGAAATCACTCCGGAAGCAGAAGTGATCAGTTTGAGCGAACTCATTATGCTTTCCCGTTCGCCGTTTATCCTTAACAATTTTTCTATTCATGTGGATATGAGAGTGGGGTTTTGCCATTTTGAATGCGGCAAGGATGATACGGCGGTGGATCCCGAGATTTATTTATCCAACGCCGAATCCGCACTTATTGCGGCGAGAGAAAAAGATTTAAGTTCCAGCGCTTATACCGAATCTCTTGATGAGAAAAAGAGGCACAACGTTCAAATTCTCGGCGATTTGAAAAACGGGTTGGAAAGAAGAGAATTGTTTCTTCATTACCAGCCTAAGATTTCCGTAGATACCGGTCGGCTACTCGGTGTGGAGTCGCTTCTTCGCTGGAATCATCCGACCATGGGGTTTATGCCGCCGGCTCATTTTATCCCGCGGGCCGAACAGAGTTCTCTGATTGATTTGATTACGGATTTTGTACTCGAAGAATCTATTTCGCAGGCAAAGGAATGGCATGAGCAGGGGATTCAAATTTCTATGGCGGCAAATATTTCCGCGCGCAATTTACTGCAGCCCGATTTTGTGGATAAAGTGCTTAACTTGGTGAATCGATATAAGCTGGAACCTCATTATCTTGAGCTTGAACTGACGGAAAGTTCGCTCCTTGCAGACATGAGCGAATCAATTACCAAACTGAAAAAGCTTTCCGAAAACGGCATTACGATTTCTATCGATGATTTCGGCACCGGTTATTCTTCGCTTCAATATTTGCATTTGCTTCCGGTTTCTTTTATTAAAATCGATCAATCGTTTGCGTTAAGAATTCCGCAGGATTCGAATGCTACGAGTATTGTCGATGCCACCATTACGCTTGCTCAAAAGCAAGGGCTCCGTACCATTGCCGAGGGCGTGGAAAGTCAGGAAATTTTCAGTTACCTCAAAAGTATCCGGTGTGATTATGCACAGGGTTTTTGGATTTCAAAGCCGCTCCCGGCCGCTGAAATTCCCTTATGGTATGCTAATCATCCGAATTTCGGGGCGTAATGTTTTTAACTCAAGCGCGCTGTTCAGCAAAATAAAGTCATAAATACTATAATATGAAATATGAAAAGCTTAAAGAAAATTATGAAAAATACCATCATTCAAAATAAGATGAACCAAAATGACCGATTTTGAAGAATATATAAGACAAAGCGAACCGGATAAAAAGGAAAAGGGCATTATTTGGCAAACGGCTATCGGTTTGCAGCAGGTGGATGGTCTGAAACCGTCTGCCTATTTGATTGAAACGGCAAAGCAGAATATTGAGGGCGATATTACTTTTGACGAGGTAAAAAGCCGCATTGACGCTTATTACAAAACGCAATTTGTACGTTGGGTTAAAGATGATAATGACCGGACGGAAGAGGCCGACAAGGTTTCTGCCCGGATTGCCGAAATACTGTCGGAAAAAACGTTTTCATTCTCGCCAACCGAATATCTGAATATTCACAGGCGTTTATTTTGCGGCATTTACAAGTTTGCAGGAAAAATCCGCGATTACAATATCACAAAATCGGAATGGGTGTTGAATGGCGAAACGGTTTTGTATGCAAGTGCCGATAACTTAAAAGAAACGCTTGAATATGACTTTGAACAGGAAAAAACCTTTAATTACAAAGGATTAAGCCAACAGCAAATCATAGAACATATAGCTCATTTTACGGCATATTTGTGGCAAATTCATATTTTTGGTGAAGGAAATACACGTACTACGGCGGTATTTTTAATAAAATATCTTCGTAAACTTGGTTTTAAGGATATAAATAATGAGACGTTTGCCAAACATTCGTGGTATTTCCGCAATGCGCTTGTTCGTGCCAATTACGAGAATATAGCGCAAGGTATTTACAGAACCGAAAAATACCTTGTCCGCTTTCTTTCCAATATTTTACTTGGTGAAAATAATTCTTTGAAAAACAGAGAAATGCACATCCATTTTGTGGAGCCTGTAAATGCAGTTGAATTGGCATTCAATAACTCAGGTGTAGGTGGTGGTGTAAATAAACATACACCCAACATATTGGGAGTAGAAAATACAGAAATGTTGGGTATAAATGAAAATAAGTTGGGTGTAAAGTTAAATAAAAATCAAATAAAAATACTTGGTTTGATAGAAAACAATAATAAAATAACTATTATCAAAATGGCAAAATTACTTTCAATATCAGAAACAGCAATAGAAAACAATATTAAAAAACTTCGTGAAAAAGAGATTCTTTCTCGTATCGGTTCCGATAAAACAGGGTATTGGGAAATAAATAATAACTTGTAAGATAGGGGGCAGAAATGAATGGAGGTTTCGGCGGTTGGTTTAATCATAGACAGGTCCACATTTATATTTTATTATTAAATGAATTTATAATAAGCGAATAGGAGCTGAATCCTATGAAAGAACTCGAATTACAGAAAGCCTTTATGCTCATTGAGCCGGGACCGGTAACGATGATTGCTACTTCCCATAAAGGGAAGTATAATATAATGACCGTCACATGGACAATGGTTATGGATTTTACGCCGAGGTTTGCGCTGCTTACCGGACCTTGGAATTACTCCTGTGAAGCGCTGTTAAAAACGAAAGAGTGCGTTATCGGGATTGCTACTGCCGACTTGGTAGAAACCATTCTCGATGTAGGGACTACGACCGGAAGGGACGTGGATAAATTCGGCCGGTTCGGGCTTACGCCGCTTCCTGCTTCGGAGGTTCGCGCCCCGCTCATAAAAGAATGTTATGCAAATATTGAGTGCCGTGTGGTGGATTATATTAAAAAACACAATATTTTTGTATTGGACGGTGTAAAGGCATGGATCAATAAAAGCCATAAAGACAAGCGCATACTGCACGCTCGCGGTGACGGTACGTTTATTGCCGACGGTGAAATATTCAAGCGCCGGAAAAGAATGGGCGATAAACTTCCGCCGGGAGTATAGTGATTGCTTTACTTACCGTTCGCCGGATTTTTATTCCATAATATTTTCTAGTTTAAAGCCCGATTTATTTTGAATAGAAGAGGACATTGAATGCTTTCTTTTGACCCGA
This sequence comes from Fibrobacter sp., assembly GCA_031271785.1. Classification (GTDB taxonomy): domain Bacteria; phylum Fibrobacterota; class Fibrobacteria; order Fibrobacterales; family Fibrobacteraceae; genus JAISUZ01. Next base: position 12,360 of record JAISUZ010000103.1, read on the forward strand.
ACGCTTCCCGGATGCTTATTTCGGGAAATGAAGCTCTCGCACTTTCCATGCTGCATTGTAAAGTTCAACTCGCGACCGGTTATCCGGGCACGCCTTCCACGGAAATTCTTGAAAACTTCTCGGAATTCGGCGGAAAGGCTCAATGGGCTCCGAATGAAAAAGTGGCGGCGGAAGTGGCTCTCGGCGCCGCGTTTGCTGCAGCGCGCTCTGTGGTGACCATGAAGCATGTGGGTTTGAATGTCGCAAGCGATGTTCTTTATACCGCGACTTATTCCGGCGTGTCGGGCGGAATGGTTTGGATTGTCGCCGATGATCCGGGTCAGGCGAGTTCTCAGAATGAACAGGACACACGGAATCACGCGAAAGCCGCCGTATGCCCGATGTTTGAACCTTCGGATTCTCAAGATGCGTATGAAATGCTGAAAACGGCTTTTGAAGTCAGCGAAAAATTTCAGATTCCGGTGATTCTTAGAATGACCACGCGTGTTTGCCATTCCAAATCCATTGTTCGCCCCACCGGAGGCTTGGAAGCTCTTACGCCGAAATTTGTGCGCGATATTGCATCCCGGGTGATGGTTCCCGGATATTCCAAACCCGCAGCGCGCCGCTTGCGGAAAAAAATGGAAGATCTCGAGGTGTGGAACGTTCAAAATCACGAAAGCCTCGTGGTGGAGGGCTCAAACGACCTCGGTATTATTACCTCCGGCATTTGTTTTCATCATGCGCGGGAAGCGGCGCCCGAAGCGAGTATTCTAAAACTCGGAATGACTTACCCGCTCCCGGCGGACGTGATCCGGGATTTTGTGAAAGACAAAAAACGAGTGGTGGTGATTGAAGAAAACGATCCGTGGCTTGCCGAAAATATCCGGGCATTGGGAATTTCCGTAGAAGCCAAATACGATCCGGTATTCCGCTTCGGTGAACTGGATGTAAACCGCGTAAAGCGAATCCTTGCCGGAGAAAAAACGCCGGACCCGGAAGCCGTGAAAGGAAAACCGCCCGCGCTTTGTCAGGGGTGCCCGCACCAAAGTTCGTTTGCCGTGTTTAAGGAACTCGATTGTATTGTCGCGGGCGATATCGGTTGCTATACCCTCGCCGCCCTCCCGCCTTATTCCGCGATGGATATGATGATTGATATGGGAGCTTCTATCGGGATGGGGCTCGGGCTTCGCCATGTGCTTCCGCCGGAAGAAGCGCGCCGCGTGGTTTCCGTAATCGGCGATTCGACGTTTGTACACAGCGGTATTACGGGGCTTGTGGAAATGGCTTACAACAGGCCGGCGACCGGGCATGTGGTGGTGATTGTGGATAACAGCATTACCGCCATGACGGGGCAACAGGAACATCCGGGTACCGGGCGTAAACTGGATCACTCCCCGACTTATAAACTGGATTACACCGAAATCGCGAAAGCGACGGGGATCGATAATGTGGTGGAAGTAAATCCGGTGCGCGACCGCGAAGCTTTCAAAACAGTGCTCCGAGAGGCGCTCTCGAAAAACGAACTATCGCTCATTGTGGCAAAAAGTCCTTGTATTCTTGCTCTGAAGAGTATTCTCGCTTGGGAAAAAGCAAACAAAGAAGCCGCGGCGAAGCAGGAGAAATAATGGAAACGATGAATGTGAAATTTGCGGGACTCGGCGGAACAGGCGTTCTTAAAGCGAGCGATATTTTTGCGGAAGTAGTTTTTAACCTGGGTTACGATGTAAAGAAAGCCGAAGTACACGGCATGAGTCAGCGCGGCGGCTCTATTGCAAGCGACGTACGTTACGGGAATCGGGTGGAAAGCCCGATGATTCCGGACGGTACTGCCGATTACCTGATTGTATTTGCCGAAGATCAAATTCCGGTGAATCAAGCAGCGCTGAAACCGGGCGGCATTTTACTCACGCCTAAAGATATCGACCTCGCTAAACTCCCGAACGAAAAAGCTTTGAACGTGGCGATGCTTGGGAAACTCAGCACTTACTTTGATTTTCCGCTGGATTTGTGGGAAAGCGTTTTGAAAAAACTCTTCAATGAAAAGTTTCACGAAACCAATGCGCAAGCCTTCAAGTTAGGGCGTAGCTGATTTTAAATGCTTGAAAACCCCGTCTTATTTATTTTTTCAGGGCTCCCGGCATCCGGAAAATCAACGCTTGCAAAACTTCTCGCAAAAGAATATCGCGCCGTTTATTTAAGAATCGACACGGTAGAACAAGGGCTTCGCGATTTATGCGGCATTTCCGTACAGGGAGAAGGCTACCGGCTTTCTTACCGTATTGCAAGCGATAACTTAAACCTTGGGCAGAATGTGGTCGCGGATTCCTGCAACCCCATCACCCTCACGCGCGAAGAATGGCAAGCGGTCGCGGAAAACGCAAACGCCCGGTTTATCAATATCGAAGTTCGTTGCGACGATCCGGAGGAACATCAAAACCGGGTGGAAACGAGAACAAGCGAAGTACCGGGCTTAAAACTCCCGGTCTGGCAAGAAATCGAAAACAGAGAATATCACCCTTGGGAAAGCGAACGCATCGTCATTGAAACCGCCGGAAAATTTCCCGAAGAAAGTTTTGAAGAATTGAGGGAAAAAATCAAAACCGCCTTGTCCATGCAAATCAGGAAATATGCGCCTTCCGATTTCGACGCGGTTTCGGAAATCGTTCATAAAACAATCGAAACGATTTATCCCAAACATTACTCGCCTGGTGCGGTTGCGTTTTTTCATGCGCACCATTCCAAAGAAAAAATGCAAGCCGAAATACCGAACGAACAAGTGTTGGTATTACTTCAAAATGGAAAACTTATCGGCAGCGGAGCCGTTTTTCAAAATGAAATCCGGCGGGTTTTTATTTTGCCCGAATTTCAAGGCATGGGCGGCGGAACGCTTTTGCTGCGCGCGCTCGAAAACGCCGTAGGAGAAAAATATGCGTTGATCCGTTTGGATTCGACTCTCGGCGCCGCCGCGTTTTACCGCAAAAACGGTTATTCGTTAAACAGCGAACACAGTCTTGATTTACCCGGCGGGGATCCGCTGTGTTACTTGGATATGTCGAAAAAGAATCCGAAGCACAAAGGCTGATTTTTATCACTGAAAATTTTTTGGCGTGTCCGCCTCACGGCGGCCGGGCTATATTTTTGCGGTGGCGCCCACCTTGCGCTCATTCTTTTCGCTGAATGAAGTAAAGCGCAAGAGCCCCCTGCAAAAACGGAGCTGCGCGGAAATCCAAACATAAACTTCAAATACGCGTCTCCGCCCTTCGGGTCACTATCCCTCACGCGTTCGGAAAAGCGTTTTGGGAACGCCGGCGATTTGTCCCGGATTCCTATTACGCCGGCGCTATTTATTTGTATTTTTCAAAATAATGGCACGATTTTTGCAGGACAAATTATACTTTGCGCTCCTTTTTATTTGCGGAGCGGTAATTGTTTTGTCATTTTCGGCCTGTGAAAAAATCGAAGAGGATCAGCCCTGGGAAAAAATCGAACGCCCGCTTATGCTTTTTACCGATACGACCTTGCTTGATTTTTATGAAAAAACAGTGCTTTCCTGGCGTTTGAAAACCGCTTATTTGGAACGCTGGAGCGAAACGGAAAAAATTTTTGTGCGCCCGGTTCTTGTCAATATCTATGATTCCCTCGGTGAAAAAATGGCGTTTCTGCGTGCCGATTCCGGCATTATGAACAACCGTATGAGTTCCGTTCACGCTTACGGACATGTTTACGCGCTTTCCGAAAAAGGCGCTTCGGTGCGCGCCGATTCTTTAATATGGGACAAAGCGAAAGACAAAGTCACCACCGAAAGCTTTGTCCGCGTAGTCACGGAAAACGGAGATGTGCTTCAAGGAAAAGGTTTTGAAAGCGACGCGAAAATGGATCACTGGAAAATCCTCGCCGATGTCACCGGTATTTTTCAGGATGCCGCCAAACGAATCAAAGAAGATGACGCAAAAGAAGTTTCCGGTATTCCCGAACCCGGTGAAGGAACCTCCGGACCGTGAAATCCATCGCTATCGGAATATTTTCCCTCCTTTGTTTAGTGTCTTCTCTCACGGCGCAGACAAAGCCGTTAATCATGAGACACGCCGACAGTCTTTCGGTATCGCGCAAAGTCGGTTACTTGATTTTAAAGGGACACGTTTATTTTGTGCACGATTCGGCGCAGTTCAAAACCGAACGCGCCGTGTGGAACCGCGATGTGGATATGGTGCAGTTTGACGGCGGCTTTTTATTTACGCACCCCGGCGGCTTTGTGCAGGCAAGCAGCGGCAACTACCAAAAGAAAACGGAAATCGCCTCGGCAACCGGAAATGTGATCGCCAAAGACTCCGCGGGCACTTACGCTCTTTTCGGAGAACATCTTATTTACGACCGCAAAAACGAAATTTTAACGCTCCCTTTGCACCCGCGGTTACAGCAATACGAAGTTCAGAAAGACAGTACTATTGATACTCTCACTATTGTTGCAGAACAAATTATTTATAAAAAAGCCGATGAATATGCCGAAGCGTTTAAAAATGTAAAACTCACTCAAAAAGACTTAACCGCCACTTGCGACACCGCTTATTTAGACAAAAAAAACAGTTGGCTCGCGCTCACCGGCAGCCCCAAGTTTTTTATGGACGGTTATGAACTTTCCGGAGATTCTATTTTTGTAGTCATCGACCAGGAGAGCCGTTCTCTAAAATCGGCGCTCGTGATTCGAAATGCTCACGGCGTTCAGGAGGAACCCGGAAAAGACAGCCTCCCCGGAAAGCATGTGGAAGCGGAGGGGGATACGCTTTACGCCGAGTTCAAAGATCAAAAAATTTCACGCCTTTATGTAAATTTGAACGCCCGGGGATTTTTTTATGAAAGCGATCTGAAAAATTACCGGAACACGCTGGACGGAAACCGTCTCGACATCTCTTTTAAAGACGGAAAACTGGACAGCGCCCTTGTTTCCGGCAATGCGGCAAGCACTTATTTTTATGTAAAAAACGACAGAAGCATCGCCGGAAAAAATGAAGCCGCCGGCGATACGATTTCCGTTACGTTCAAAGCCGGAGAAATATCGCGCCTTAAAATGCTCGGCGATAAAACGCTCGCCAGCGGACGTTATTATAATTTAGAGAAAGAATTGACGAAAAAAACGGATTCCACCACGGTCGAAGAAGAGAAACCGCAATGACAAAGAATATTTTGAGCACCATTCGAACAGAGAGTTTACTTAAAACATACGGCGCCCGGCAGGTAGTGCGCGGCGTTTCCGTCAGTGTGTCTCAAGGAGAAATTGTAGGGCTTCTCGGCCCGAACGGCGCGGGGAAAACCACCACTTTTTACATGATCGTCGGTATGGTGCGCCCGGACGGCGGACACATTTTTTTAGATGATATCGACATCACCGGAAAACCCATGTACCGCCGCGCGCGACTCGGCATCGGTTATCTCCCGCAAGAGGCTTCGATTTTCAGAAAACTCACGGTAGAAGACAACATCATGGCGGTACTTGAAACACGAAACATGAAACGCGCCGAACGGCGCGACCGTTTGGAACAGCTTCTTGAGGAATTTAAGATCACCCACATTCGGAAAATAAAAGCGTTCAGCTGCTCCGGCGGCGAACGCCGCCGGCTCGAGATTGCCCGGGCGCTTGCTTCCGAACCGGATTTTCTTTTGCTCGACGAACCGTTTGCAGGCATTGACCCGATTGCTGTTGCGGATATTCAGTCCATTATTTCGGATCTTAAAGACAAAGGAATGGGAATCCTGATTACCGATCACAACGTGCGGGAAACGCTTTCCATCACCGACCGCGCTTACATTATGTATAAAAGCGAAGTACTCACCGAAGGCAATTCGGAGTTTCTCGCCGCCGATGAAGAAGCGCGCCGGATTTACCTCGGGGAATCGTTCCGTTTGAACTAGAGACCGCTATGGATATGAATTTTCATCTCGGGCATCACGTTCGCATGGAGCAGAGCCTGAACCCTCAAATGCTCCAGTCCGTACAAATTCTTCAAATGAACAATCTGGAACTTGAAACGGCGATCAAGCAGGAACTGGAAATCAATCCGCTTTTGGAAATCGACGATGCCCCGGAAACTCCGGAAACGGCGCCCGAAGATTCTTTTGATAAACCTTCCGATGATTTCGCAAGCGACGATTACGACCTCATTGATTCCATCAACGATAAAGAAATCGATTGGGATAAATATATCGAAGACGGTTTTGAATCCGACCGGCTTCCGAAAGATTTGAACGCCTCCGACGAAGATCGCTGGCGGAGTGAAGTCACCGATCAGCAAAGCCTTCAGGATATTCTGAGAAGGCAATTGCGCGAATGGAAACGCCCGCCGCGCATTGTCGCCATTGTGGAATACCTCATTGACTGCATCGGAGAAGACGGCTTTCTTCAAAGTAAAGATTCCGAAGAAATTCATTCGCTGAATCGAACCGTACACGAAAACCCGGATATTCGGGAAGCGGAAGCGGTTCTGCAAAAACAAAAAGAACTGGAAGACACTTCTTTTGCGGTACAGGAAGCGTTTCATGTGATACAATCGTTTTCTCCTCCGGGAATCGGCGCCCGCGATTTACGCGAAAGCCTCCTGATTCAGGCTTACCGCATGCCCGGATTTTCTCCGCTCGCAATCAAGATACTCGAAAACCATTTCGACGCTCTTAAAAGCCTCCATTACGGCATCATCGCAAAAGCTCTCGATGTCTCTACCGAAGAAGTTCAAGCCGCTGTCCGGGAGCTCTCCAAACTCACGCCGCACCCCGGCAGACTCATGGACGATTCTCCGGTGCGGCTCATTGTTCCCGATCTGGAAGTTATCGAAGTCTCGCCCGGCGAATTTAAAGCGGTTATGAAAGAAGCGGGGCTCCCGCGGCTTCGCATCAACAAAGCGTATCAAAAATTACTGCACCGCAAAGACACCTCGAAAGAAGACAAGGAATATATCCGCAAACAGCTTCAGAATGCGGGCAGTTACATCAAAAGTATCGACAGCCGGAAAAGCACGATTGTGCAAGTCATGCAGGCGATTATTGAGCGGCAGCACAAATTTTTTGCCCGGGGTCCCGAATACCTGGAACCGATGATTCTTCAGGATATTGCGGATGACATTCAAAGAGATGTGAGCACCGTAAGCCGTGCTACCAACGGAAAATATGTGGAAACGCCTCACGGCATTTATGAACTGAAACGCTTTTTCTCTTCAAAAGTGACTCAGAAAGACGATACGGAAATGAGTTCCGCGCGGATTCAAAGCGAAATTCAAAATCTCGTCAGGGCGGAAAATCCGGAATCCCCCCTCACCGATCAGGCGATCACCGACTCGCTTGCGGCAAGCGGAATTCAAATTGCCCGGCGCACCGTGGCCAAGTACCGGGAAGATTTAGGGATTCTACCCGCCCGGATCCGCCGAAAAAAAAGGCCGGTTTAAACTTCCATGTGAATATATTACGAAAAGGAGTGATTTCCTTAAAAAAATCATTGCCAATGAGTCTTCAATTGATGTATAATAAAGACGCGGCGGTAAGTGATCGCCGGTTTTAAAACACCCTTCAGGGAGAAAATCATGGATATTAACGTTTCTGCGCGCCATTTCAATGCTTCTGCAAATCTTCAAGCCCGTATTCAGGAAGAAGTCGAAAAACTGGGTAAATTTTACCCGAACATTACCGGGGCGAATGTGGTTCTCGATCACGAAGTCGATCACTTGCGGCGCTGCGAAATTTCCATCAATATTTCCGGCGGCACCATCGTAGCTTCCGCCGATGAAGAAAACATGGGAAAAGCGATTGACGTTGCTTTGGAACGCGCTAAGGTTCAGCTGAAAAAACAAAACGAAAAACAAAAAGATCATAAAGGTCAGCCGATCGCTGATTTAGTGGATTAACGTGGAATCTCCTTTTTTTCAAAACCTTGAAGTTCAGAGCCGAAAGAAAATTTCGGCGATGGACTTTTTTGATATTCACCACCACCGGTTAAAACTTTCCGTCCATACGAATGCCGGAACACTTTCTTCCTGCATTGAAGAAGGAGGAATCCACCGCCCGGGGCTTGCGCTCGCCGGGTTTTTGGATGTTTATAACAGCCGCCAGATTCAAATGATCGGCAATACGGAATGGTATTATTTGGAGTCGGTCGGCGAAGGAAAGCGAAAGGAAATCTTTCATCGTCTGAGCAGCAGTCCGACTCCGCTTTGGGTTCTCACAAACGGTCTGATGCCGCATCAGGAACTTGTGGATCTTTGCGAACAGCAGCATATTCCCCTCATGACTTCGCTGCTTTCGACGGCGGATTTCACTCACATTGTACAGCATTTTTTTGAAAACTTTTTTGCGCCGTATTATTCGATTCACGGCAGTCTGGTAGATGTTTACGGCGTTGGGATGCTTTATGTCGGTGCAAGTAACGTTGGTAAATCCGAATGCGTTTTGGATCTTATCGAACGCGGACACCGCCTGGTGGCCGATGATGCGGTGAATGTTTCACGGATCGGCAATTCCCTCGTGGGGCGCGCGAATAATTTGGTGAAACACCACATGGAAATCCGGGGAGTCGGTATTATCGACATCAAGAGCATGTTTGGTATTCACGCCGTGCGGAACTCCAAAAAAATCGAAATTTTAGTGGAACTCCAGCATTATGAGAAAGACAAATCTTATAACCGAACCGGGCTGGATACTAAAATGCAACCCATTTTAGGGACAAACATCCCTCATATTGTAATTCCGGTTTCGCCCGGCAAAAATTTGACCGTCATTTCGGAAGTGATCGCCATGAATACCCTTATGAAAATGAACGGTGTGGACACGGCAAAAGAATTCAGCAAAGAACTGCAGAAAACCATCCAGCGCCGCAAAAACGGTAAGGATGAAATCGATTACTCTCCCGATAACGATCCCTCTTTCTGGGAAACCCATGAGTAAACTCCGGGAATATACCAGCGGAAACAAACGAACCGCTTTCGTATTACTCGTGATACTCGTTCTTATCGGGTGGATTTGGTTTACATTTCATCCGTTGAGCCCCAAACATAAACGCTCCGTTTATTACATCAAATACGGTCATGTGGGACTTCTCTCCGCCGGAAACCGGGTACTTGTGAACGGACTCCCGTTCGGAAAAGTGGTGAAAACCGAATTGCATGACGATTATGTGCTCGTGACCGTCAGTGTTTATTCATCAACTCCCATTCCTAAAAACTCGGCTTTTTTGCTGATCAATTCGGGACTTATGGGAGAACGCGAAGTGAGCGTAATGCCTTCGGAATCCGGAGAAATGCTTGCTTCGGGCGATACGGTAACCGGTTCTTACGAACCGGGTCTCAACGTTCTTATGGCGGAACTCAAGGGTTTATTTTCGCAGCTCGATACGATTTTTGTCTCGTTGGAAACCGGAGCGGAAGACCTCTTCGGAAAAGACGGAGAAAAAATCGAAAATCTGGTGCGGAAAGGAAAAAAGATCACCACCGCATCTCAACCGGCTCTTTCGGAATGGAAAACCCAAGTGCTTCATTTACTGGATTCCGGAAATGCCGTTATCGCCAAAACCGAAACCTTACTTGACAATTCTTTTGAAAAAAGCAAACCTGTTCCCGAATCGATTCTCGCTCTTCAAAACGGACTGAGCGAACTCGGGTCGGCGGCGGATTCGTTAAAGTTCTTGTGGAACCGGCTTCGGGAAAGCCCCGCTGCCGAAGAACTCCCCAAAATAACCGCCCAAAGCAAAATCCTTTTTAAAAACATAGATTCGCTCCTTCAAGATATCCGGAAAAACGGAATCCGGCTGAACGTGGATATTTTTTGAGAAGAATCAACTTATAAACAGTGCTTTGAACCGAAACGTAAGAATACCCATAATGAATATATGAATAGTGTGATATTTGAGTGAAAATGGTTCATCCGGAGGATTTTAAGGGTTTTTTAACCTTGAATTTTTGAAGAAAAGCGCCTTATTTGCCGCCTTAATTGTTTTTTTGCCCACATTTTTTAAAAAGAATAGTAAATTATGTCTTTCACTTTAACCGTTATCCGCGGAGCGCGCGCCATGACACAGAAGAAAGAAGCAAAAATGAGCGAAAAAGATTTGAAATATTTTGAGAATCTTCTTTTGGAAAAACGCCGGGAAATTGTCGCCTCGCAGAATGAAAGTGAGAGCAATAACGCGTTCCATGCTCAAAATGACCAGGGCGGAGAACTCGCGGGTTATTCGAATCACTTGGCCGATGCCGCTTCGGATTACACATCGCAGGAAATCAATTTTGACCTCGCTGCCCGCGGCGGAAAATACCTCGTGTATCTCGAAGAAGCGCTCCACCGCATTAAAGACGGTACATTCGGCATTTGTAAAGTATGTAAAAGATTAATTCCGAAAGCGCGTTTGGAAGCCGTTCCGACCGCCACCAAATGTGTGGACTGCAAAGAAGAAACCAAAAAACGGGAACGCGAAGATTCCCGCCTCGAAATGGCTCGGATTTTTGCGGAACAGCAACGCCGTGAAAACAAAGGAAAACCGCACTAAACGCGGTCTCTAATCTATTGATATGGATGGGGGAAATCCCCCTTGCTTCAGCCCGGTTTCGGGATGGTCCCAACCCCGCTCCCTTGTCATCGCGAACGCGGGACGCGTGTGGCGATCCGGTGAGGATGTGTTTCGGCGTAATTGCTAACCGGTTTCTTATCCCCAAATTTTCTATAAATCGGAAATTTTCAGCGGATTGTAAGACACGTTGGTGTCGAAAGTATCCGTGTGTTCCTTTTCTTTCACTTTCTTAACCACCCAATTGGTAAGCGGGAGAACGAGAATCTCGTAACCGGTTTTCATGCTCATTTGCGTAAAAATCAGAATCACGAGATCGCGCGCGGGAATCACACCCGAAAACGCGATAGAGAAAAACACAACGGAATCGCAGCCTTCTCCGAAAAGTGTGGAAACCACTGCCCGAAGCGAAAATCCTTTCCCTTTCGACCAAATCTTCATTTTGCTCATCACATAGGCATTCACAAAAGAACCGCACAGAAACGCCACGAAACTCGCCGCCGAAATCCGGAGCGTATTCCCAAGCACGAGCGAAAACGCGCTTTGATGCTCGGGAGAAAAATTCACCGAACCCGGCACGAAAATCGAAAGATGAAAAATAAGAACAGCCAGAAAATTCATGGCAAACCCGCCCCAAATCACGAGGCGCGCTTTTTTAAAGCCCCAAACTTCCACAATCACATCGTTCACGATGTAAGAAATCGGGAAAATCAAAAGCCCGGCAGTCGCTTCAATCGGGCCGATGGAAATGAGTTTTTGCTCTACAATATTGGCAATAATCAGGCATGACGAAAACAGCAAAGCAAACGCCATGTAAAGAACGGAAACAGGATTTTTCATGAAGATTTCCTTGTTTTTATCGTGGTTATCAAGAACACGCCGCAAAACTTTTACGGTAACGCAAATTTAGCAAAAATGATAAAAATGGCAACAAAACCCCCTTTTTTACAAGTATTATACGCTTCCTCCCTTGTTTTATTGTTGAATGGAAATATATTTATTTCAAAGTCATCACGCGGAGGATCCATATGTCTTTTGAATCAAGTTCTGCAGAAAACCTTTCCTTGTGGGGTTACTATACCAAATGTCTCAAGAATTACGTCAATTTCAGCGGAAGAGCCCGCCGAAAAGAATATTGGGGATTTTATCTCTGGAATGTAATTATCTGTTGTGTTCTCGCTTTTATCGGCGGGGGCATTACCGCGGTTGTCGGAGATCCCAACTTTTCATTGGCGCTGGTTCCCTATTATATTTATTGCTTGATTATTATATTACCCGGTCTTGGCGTTTTTGTGCGCCGGCTCCATGACGTGGGCCGAAGCGGTTTTTGGATTTTTATTTCACTGATCCCTTTAATCGGCGCCATTGTTTTGTTGGTTTGGCTTTGCACTAAAGGCGAATCTTCCGATAATAAATACGGGAGAAACCCGCTTGCCGGCTAAACTTATCCAAGTCCTATAATAATTAAACCTGTCATAATCCCGGTAAACGCCAAAAGCTTTACCGGGATTAATTTTTCCTTCCAAAGAAAAATCCCGCCGCAGAAACTTACAATGACATTTGTGCGGCGGATCACCGATACGGTGGAAATAAGCGCGCCCGGTTCATTTAACGCCATAAAGTAAAGGCGGTCGGCAATCACGAGAAATCCGCCCACCAGGAGAATAATCCACCGAAATTTGAATTTTGTCTTTTTCTGTTTGGCAAATAAAGTCCAAAAACCAAGGATAACGCCTTGCAAAAGGGTGAGGTAAACGGAAAACCAAACCTGAACGACGGTTGGTGAAATCCAGGCGGACTGAATCAGGAATTTATCGTAAATCCCGCTGAGGGCGCCGAGAAGGGTGCCGATAAACATAAAAATCACCCAGCGGTTATTCCAAAAACTGCCGGTTTCCTTTTTTCCGGCAACGCTGAATGTGTAATAACTTAAAAAAAGCAGAATAATTCCGAACCACTGCACACCGGAGGGGCGTTCGCCCATAAAACTGACCGCGAGTAAAATCGTAAATAAGGGAGCGCTTGCCCGGATCGGGGCGGCAATGCTTAAAGGCAGGTGGGAAAGCGCGTGAAACGTGAAAACCCAACTGGCGGTGACAATAAACGCTTTACCCAGTAACATCAGGTGTGTTCTCAGGGAAATATTTAAAACATCCGGGCTTAAAAGCGCCGGTGAAAGCAAAACCGCGCTCGACAAACTGCATAAGAACAAAACGGGGAGAACGGCGTTATCCCTTAACGAGGCTTTTTTGGTGAGATCGTAAAATCCGAGAAAAACAGCGGATCCGAGAGCAAGTAACCAGGAAATCATCGGGTGCAAAAATAGTAAGGATTACTCTTTGACAAAATCCGGAAAAAAGGTAAAATTAAGAGAGCAAGGAGATTTTATGAAAATAGCAGAAAAAACATCTCAGCTTTTTGCCGAATTTAAGGCTTTCGCGTTCAAAGGAAACGTTGTGGATATGGCGGTCGGCGTGGTTATCGGCGGCGCCTTCGGTGTAATTATTTCTTCGCTTGTGAGTAATATTGTGATGCCGCTGATTTCTTTGGTGACGCCGGGCGGTCACCATTATGCGGATTGGAAATGGACGATTCACCGCGGCACGGAAATGGTGAACGGCGTGGCGACTCCGAAAGTAGTTGAAATTCCTTACGGCATTTTTTTGAACGATATTGTGAGTTTTTTGGTTATCGCGCTTGTGCTTTTTCTTGTGATTAAGAAATTTCTCGGTTTTGTGATGCGCTCCAAGGAAGAAGCGGCTGCTGCACCCCCTCCGGTCCAGGAAACGCTGCTCACGGAAATCCGCGATATTTTGAAAAATTCCAAAACTCCATAAGATCGCCCGTGCGGCTTTTTGATTCTCTTGGCGTGAAAGTCTTTCCCGGGTGATGATTTTCTATATTCGGATTATGGTTTTTGCGAAAATCTCCCGGTGTTCTTTTCTTTTGATTCTGTTTTTATCGGGATTCCTTTTCGCGCAGGAAGATTCGTTAAAATTACCCTACCCGCTTCAAAAATTCGCCAAAGAGATGACGCAGGCGGTAATGCTTTTGGATTACGATAAGGCATTAGCGATTGCGTGGGAAATCAAGTCTAAAGATTCCGGGGCGGGATGCGTATGGGAAAACATGATTCTCATTAGCCGTTTTGATGATTTGGGCGATACGCTCGATATGATCCGCGCCGATCAAAACCTTTCGGAATGCAAGGCCGGCGGACTTTGGGAAACACTTCGCGATTTTGAAAAAGGTTTTACTCAGAGCGCTCTCGGTCATTCCGTCAAAGGCGCTCTCGGTACGCGGGCGGCGGCAAAAGTTTTCGGAGAATCGGAAGATCCGGATGCCCGGGCTTTTTTTGCCGTTTACGCTTATTATGTCGATCAGTCGTTCAGTTGGGTGCCGTTCTTTTCGGATAACCGGGAAGAGTATATCCGCGTTCTCCGCGAACGCTCGCTCCATTCGGAACTTTTCGCGCCTTTGTTCGGAACATCACTTATTTGGATTTATTACGATCGCGGGGAATTTCAGCACGCGCTTGCCCTCGCCGATCAATTTTTGGTTCGTTACCCGGGGCACCCCGTTTTTTTGCAGATTCGCGCGGACATGCTTTATGCGCTTAAGAATTATGAGGCGGCCGCCGCGATTTATGAAAAAAGCGCCGCGGAATATCCGGAACGTTCCGGATATTCCATTCGCTACTGGTGCGCTGTGATGAATCTCATTTTGATTTACGGCGATATGGGAAATACGGAGAAAAAAGAAGCGTGGCTGAAGAGACTTGACCACGAATCTTTTCGCGCGCTCAAACGGTGGTTACCGGCTTCTTTGCTTCAAAGTTTGAAGAAAAAATCCGGGTTGCAGGTTTGAGGCGCCGGACGGTTTGATTTTTTGAACCGACATTGCTAATTTCTTGGCGTAAGGAGATTACTTTATGGATCCGGTTTATTTGTTGATTGTTGTTTTCGGGCTCTTGATTTCGGGCGTGGCTTCTTTTTTGGTGAAGTCGCGTTTTAAAACAGGGCAGAAAGTCGTGATTTCAAGCGGGCTCACGGGAGCCGAAGTGGCGGCGGCGATTCTTGCCGACGCGAATATAACGGATGTGCAGATTCTCGAAACCCAAGGGTTTTTAGGCGATTATTATAATCCGCTGAACAAAACGCTGAACCTTTCCCGGGAAGTGTATCACGGAAGAAACGCAAGTGCCGCCGGCGTTGCCGCGCACGAAGTCGGGCATGCGCTTCAGCACGCGGGGAATTATTTCCCTATGTGGCTGCGTTCTTTTATTGTGCCGGTGGCAGGTGTCGGCGGGAATCTTGGTCCTTGGATTGTGATTGCCGGGATTATATTGATGTCGCTTTCGGCGGCTTACGGTAATATCGGGTATCAAATCGCCGTTTTCGGCGTGGCGCTTTTCGGGGTTGCGACTTTGTTTAGCTTTGTGACGGTGCCTGTGGAATTTAATGCGTCTTCCCGCGCGAAAAAACGTTTGGCGCACTTGAATATTGTGCGGCCCGGAAAAGAATCCGAAGCGGTGGCGGGCGTGTTGCTTGCCGCCGGACTCACTTACGTGGCGGCCGCTATTACCTCGTTCCTCCAGCTTGTCTATTGGGCATGGAGAGCGGGGCTTCTCGGCAACAGAAGATAACTTTCGCCGGTTTCTTTTCGTTTATTCGAGCGGCGTATCGCCGCCGTCGTCGGTAGGAACGCAGAGTGGCGAGTTCGGATCTTCAAGACATTCGTCGGGGGTACCCGAGTCTGAGGATTTGGAGCCGCTGCAAGCGGCAAGACCGAAGAGGAAAGCGAAAAGAATCAGAGTAAGAATATTTTTCATCATGTTTTGAAATATACTATTAACTTGTGTGTGAGGGAATGGAGAATTGAATTTCGGATGGAAACATTCCCTAATTGCGGTTTTTGAACGATTTGAGTAAAGCGTGAGGCAGGCGGAGGGTGCGCGCTTTGCGCGCAGTGCCGGATATTCCCGAACTCCGGTATGAATTTTAGGGATGTGGGACAGGAAGACTCAATCATGCATATCCCTTATCTCATGATTTTTATCACCGAAGAATCGAAATATCCGGCACCGACCGGAGGGTAGCCCGGAGTTACGCCGACCCGGCGCAGCGCGCCGGGGCACGCCCGCTCTTTTTTATTTCCGTCTTTTTTCTATTTTTTCGCGGGTTTTTATGAGAGGTTTTTATGAGTTCGAGAATCGTTTGTAAGTTTGGCGGCAGTTCCGTTTCCGATGCGCGTCAGTTTGAAAAAATCAAATCGATTATCGGGTCGGACTCGAAACGAAAGATTGTGGTGGTTTCGGCTCCCGGTAAACGCCATGCGGCGGAGACCAAGCTGACCGATCTTTTTTATTCGGTTTATGATCTCGCTTCGAAGGGAATTGATTTTTCCGTTCCCTGGAATTTAATTTGTGAACGTTATCGGGAAATTTGCCGCGATCTGAATTTGAAAACGACAATCGGCGATGATTTGAAGGCGCTTGAAGAGAAGCTCAAAATGCGGAACGAGGTTTCTTTGGATTTTCTCGTGAGCCGCGGGGAATTTCTTTGCGCGCGCATTATGGCGGAATATTTGGGCGCGGTATTTGTGGATGCATTCCCGATGATTGCATTTGATGACCGTTACCGCGTTTCTGCAGAAAGTTACGGGGCGATTGCCGAGAGTTTGAAAGACGAGAGTCCGGTTTATGTGGTTCCCGGCTTTTACGGGAAAGGGGCGCGCGGGGATGTGAAGACTTTTACGCGCGGCGGTTCCGATATTACCGGCGCGATTCTCGCACACGCGGTGGATGCGGAGATGTATGAAAACTGGACGGACGTTTCCGGGATGCTGATGGCAGACCCGCGGATTGTGAAGAATCCGCTCCCGATCGAATATGTGAGTTACCGCGAGATTCGTGAGCTCGCTTATTCCGGCGCGAGTGTTTTGCACGATGAATCCATCGCTCCTTGCCGCGCAAAAAATATTCCGATTAACATTCGCAATACGAACCGCCCCGAAGATGCCGGCACGATTATCGGGCCGACTCCGGAAAAAGCGAACAGGCTCATTACGGGGGTTGCGGGCCGCAAAGGTTTTTCGATGATTTACATCGAGAAAGGCATGATGAACAAAGAAATCGGGTTCGGGCGGCGCGTTCTCGGCGTGCTTGAAAACGAGGGGCTTTCTTACGAGTTATGCCCGAGCGCGATTGACTCGATGAGCGTTGTGGTGGATACTCATGCGCTTGAGGCGGTGCAGCAGCGCGTTCTCGAAGATATTAAGCAGCAAATGCGCCCCGATCAGATTAAAATTTTCGGCGGAATTTCTTTGATTGCGACCGTCGGGCATGGCATGACAAACCGGATCGGCGTGGCGGCGAAACTTTTCACGGCGCTTGCGGAGCAGGAAATCAATATCCGCATTATCGACCAGGGTTCCTCACAAATTAACATTATTATCGGCGTGGACGAGAGTCAGACGGAACGCGCGATTCAAGCGATTTACGGCGCGTTTGTCGAGGATTGATTCAGTACGTTTTTTTGCCGGCGAGCGAGATTCTTCCGCTTTCGAGCCCTGTGAACGGTAAAAGCCGCGTATGGTTTTTATCCGTGAAGAATACGGCCATCCCCGAAAGGAAATTCACCCAATGCTCTATGGAAAACTTCATTTTCAGGTGATAGGTGAGCATGGAGACAATCCAGGCGTCGTGACTGACAAAAACGGAGAGTTCCTTTTCGGATTCAAATGCAAGCGAGAGGATTAAATCCAATAGCGACTCCGCAGACGGGGCGAGCGGGCGGAATGCCGGGTGATGACCCGTTTCAAAATAAGTCCGGAAGATTTTAAAGAAATCCTCTTTCATGTCCATTTCAAAAAGGCGTTGATCGGCGACAAAGTGGCTGCCGAGCGCTTCCAATACGGGAACGTCTTTCGGCGAGGCCGGCGCGGTATCTCCGCGGCCTTTCGCGATCAGCGAGGCGGTTTCGAGGCAGCGCATGACCGGGCTTGACCAATAGGCCGCCGAAGAAAAAGGCTTTAATTTTTCTCCGAAGGTTTGAGCCTGCAGTTTTCCTGTTTTCGTCAGGAGGGTCGCGACTCCGTGATGAGGGTCATGTGCGGCAATCGGAAAGCGTTCGGCGTGGCGTATTAAAAGCAATAAACGTTCGCCTTTGCGTTTTTGTTTGAGGAGTTCTTCCGTTAAAAGAAATGTCATGCTAGGTCTTGTGGCTATTTACCGAAATGTTTGGATTTTGAAATGGATTTGATACGCCGAATCTGTTAAAAGGGCGTTGAGCGAGAGTGATCACAAGACTTAACGGAACCATGGAATCAGTTGAACCCAAATGAAGTGTGCGATCAGAAAACTAAAGAAACCGAGAATGAATCCTCCGACGACATCGGAGAGCCAATGCACTCCGAAATAAATCCGGAGAAATCCCCAGCTGAGAGCCATAAGAAGAATGATCCAGCCGACTGACGGCACACAGTAAAATACGGTGAAACCGGCGGCCAGGTTATTCATGGTATGTCCGGACGGGAAACTGTAAAGGTCAAGAGGCGGCACGCCGGCTTCGACGGATTCGATCACGGCAAACGGGCGTTTTCGTTTGACTTTGAGTTTGATCAGCCAGTACAGAGCGAGACTCACTCCGGTAGAAGCGAGGGCCTGCCACAAGATTCCGGAGATACCGGAAAACATTTCCGCCACGCCTCTCGTCCATAGCAAATAAAGGAAAATAAGCAACCAAATATAACCGTCGCCGAGACGCGTGTAGAATTTGAAGAACTGTTCCGTGTGCGCCGAAAACCGGTGCCGGTGAAGATAATCGGAGAAACGGAGATCCAGTTGAATAATCCAGGAAAGCATCATGGTAAAATTAGTAATAGAGTTCAAATTTTCTTATGTTTGTTTTTACTTTCCTTCCTTTCCGAGGTTATCATGCGCGTTCTCGTTCTTAATAGCGGCAGTTCTTCCGTTAAATTTGCAGTGATCGATACTCATTCCAAAGAAGAAATCGCCTCCGGAATTATTGAAAGCATCGGTTCGGAAACAAGCGCCGTGACGACCAAATTAAAAAACGGGGAAAAGCAAAAAAGCGCGCGCGCCATTAAAACGATTAAAGACGCTTTTGCGGTGATTCAGGAATTTCTGCGCGCGCAAAATTTGGATGCGTCTATTGAGGCGATCGGACACCGCGTAGTGCACGGCGGAAAATATTTTAAGTCTCAAAAAATTACGGCGGAAGTGAAAGAATATTTGACTTCTATTGAACTGTTTGCGCCTCTTCACCAGCCGGCGCATGTCGCGGGTTTTGAAAATGCCGCCGTATTTTTCCCGAAACTCACGCAAGTGGCCGTTTTTGATACGGCGTTTCACCAAACGATGCCGCGCAAAGCGTTTCTTTACGGCATTCCTTATAAATATTATGAGGATCTTCAAATCCGCCGTTACGGATTTCATGGGACCTCGCATTATTACCTTACGCAGGAAGCCGCGAAACGTTTGAAAATACCGGTGGAAGAAATCAATTTAGTGACCGCGCACCTCGGAAACGGCAGTTCGGCAAGCGCGATCCGGAACGGCAAATGCGCGGATACCACTATGGGATTTACGCCGCTCGAAGGGCTCGTGATGGGCACGCGTTCCGGAAGTCTGGACCCGGCTATTTTATTTTTTCTGCATGACAAGCTCGGTTACGATATGAAGCGGCTGGACAAACTTTTGAATAAGGAAAGCGGATTGTTCGGACTTTCCGGTTCCGCGAGCGATATGCGCGCCATTCTCGAAAAGAGGGCTGCCGGCGATGAGCGCGCGGCGATTGCATTT
Source organism: Fibrobacter sp. (assembly GCA_031271785.1). Classification (GTDB taxonomy): domain Bacteria; phylum Fibrobacterota; class Fibrobacteria; order Fibrobacterales; family Fibrobacteraceae; genus JAISUZ01. The sequence continues at coordinate 31,700 of JAISUZ010000103.1, forward strand.
GAAGTCTTTTGTTACCGGCTTGCCCGGGAAATCGGCGGGATTGTCATGGCGCTGCCGCGTTTGGACGCGCTGGTATTTTCCGGCGGGATCGGCGAAAACAGCGCGGAGGTGCGTAAGCAAACGCTTGAAAATTTGGCGCTGCTCGGCTTTAAAACGGACGAAGCCCGCAATGAAATTCACGGAAAAAACACGAACGGCGTGATTTCGGCAGAGGGCACCCCGCTCGCCATCGTGATCCCGACAAACGAAGAACTCGTGATTGCGTTTGAAACGGAAAAGGTCGTTGCCGGGTAACTTAATCTTCCAGACTTTTTTCCATCAGCCAATCATTCATGATAAATCCCCGACCGATGTCTTTTTCGAGAGAAATCATTTTTTTGAATTGGTAGCGTTCGTAAAAACGGATCGCTTTTTCGTTGCCTTTGTTTACGGTCAGGTAAATTGAGGACAAATTCTCTGCTTTCGCTTTTTTCGCACATTCGGAGAGCATCCAAGCGCCGGCGCCGATGCCTCGCATGGAGCGTTTCAGGTAAATTTTGCTGAGAAACAGGCGCGTTTCTTCTTTTTTGATCGCGTAATAACCCACCGGATTTTGTTTGTGATTCACTACAAAATAACGCATGCCGTCTTGAATTTGGCTCCAAATGGCGGTTGCGCTTTGGAATTTTTCGAGCATATAGGCGACTTGATTCGCGCCGATGATAGGGGTAAACCATTCTTCCCAGATTTCGCGCGCGAGGGCGGCCAGGGCTTCGCATTCTTCCGGCGAGGTGATTTGCTCTTCCGATAATGGGTTTTGGCTCATAAAATTCTTTCCGAAATGAAAATCATCACTCAAAAATAATGAAAAATTCCCATTTCGAAAAGAAAATCATTTATCTTTTGAATATGAACAAATCCATTTTAACAGAAGACCTCGGAAAATTGATTCTCCGCCTTTTGGTGGGTTCCCTGTTGCTGTTTCACGGGACGGCAAAACTCATGAACGGGACGGACGGCATCGGTAAGATGCTCGCGGCAAAAGGAATCCCGGAGTTTATCGCCTACGGCGCGTTGGTGGGGGAAATTCTTGCCCCGGTACTTTTGATTCTCGGGTTTTGCACTCGAGCGGCTTCGCTTTTGATTGCATTTACCATGTTCATGACGGTTCACCTTGCGCTCGGCAAGAGTGCTTTTACGCTCACAGCGAGCGGCGCTCCCGGCGGTGAAGTGAATTTCTTCTACTTTTTTACGGCGTTTGCAATTCTTTTTCTCGGTCCCGGAAGATTTTCCGCTTACCGCGGGAAAAAATGGTTTTTGAAATAGGGGGTTAAGCCCTGCTCATTCGGTAAAGAGTGGTTTTACTGATTCCGAGTAATGCGGTGATTTCCTTTTTGGTTTTGCCGCTTTTGAGTAATTCATTAATTTGTTTGCTAAACGGGGTGTATTTACTGCCTTTCGGCCGCCCCAGTTTTTTCCCGTCTGCTTTTGCTTTGGCGAGCGCTTCTTTGGTTCTCTGCGAAATGAGCGTTCTTTCTACTTCGGAAATAAGTCCGAGCCCTATGGCTAAAATTTGACTTTGTAAATTATGTTTCAGGCGATAGCCGTCTTTGATAGTCCAAACTTCGCAATTCTTTTCGAGACAAGTGTTTAAAATTCCCATCAGCTCCATCATTTTTCGGCCTAAACGGGAAATTTCCGTTGATAGAATTATGTCCCTTTTTTTGTTCTTTTCAGCAAAGAACTCAGTTTCCGTTTTTTGAGTTCCTTTTGAGAACTGATGATTTCCGTAACCCAGTGATTTACCGTAAGACCATGTTTTTTGGCGAAGTTTTCAATTTCAAAACGCTGATTTTCAATGTTTTGTTTATCGGTGCTGACGCGAATATAGCCGTATATCATATTTTCCTCATTTTTTGAAGTGTGGATTTTACGTGGAAAAATATGAAAAAAAGAAGAAGGTTCCAATAAAGGAACCTTTTTTGAATTTACTTGAAATATAAGCAAATCATTGAATTTTAGCAAGAGTAAAAGATCGAAAAAGAGTTCAAAAAAGGTTGGTTTTTTGAAACGTTTTTAGTGGAATTTGTTATGAAATATTTACTTTCGACAATGTTGATTTTTGCTTTTTTGGCCGGCTGTAATGCCGGTCCCAATAAACCTGATTCAGATGACAAATATGAATCATCTTTTAGACCCAATTATAAACAGTGTCAGCAGCACCTAGAATTGAAACCACCGGGTGAAAATGTGGAATCTATTTTCACGACAATTTCCGAAGGAATACAAGAAATAAGAAATAGTAATGCAAAATATGTTCATTATTATGATGAGGATAATGGTTCTTATGGTGATAAATTCGAATATTTCCTAAGTAATAATTTTGAAGAGTGCTCTTGTTTTGCCAGATCGCGAATTCAAGATCTTGAAGTGACTGGTAGTCACCATAACCCTCTTGAGTTTAAGGGTTTGTATTATCGCATTTATTATCCTTGGAGTGGCGATATTATTGGGTATATTTTCGAGGATCGTTATGTTACTGTTACTTGGAAACTTGAAAATCGCCCTCCACCATCATATTGTATAGAAAGAAAATATTTTTTAGAATGGCAAGATCATGGAACAATAGGTGGTGAAAAATTAGAATTAGACGAGAATGGAATTTTTCGTGGTAGTTATGAATATCAATTTTTACTACCTCAGTAAAGGAATGATTTTATGAGTAAGTGTGATTGGTGCGGTTGCGAATTTAGTAGCGGAAGCGGAACTTCAAGTGGTTTTAATAATTACTGTAGTAATAGATGTAAATATGCCGGAATAGAATTAGGTCAAGCGGATAAGAAAAATAAGATCGGAGGTTGTATTTGGGGAATCGTTTTATTACTTGTCGGTGTGACCGCTGCCATAAAATGGGCACTTGAACATCCTGCTATAATTGGGGGTTTTATTATTATTGCGGTTCTTATCGGAGTGATTTATTTTGTGATAAAGAACAATAATAAACCAGATGAATGGTGACGTTTTAATTATTTAAACCCAGGAGAATAAAATGGTAAAAAGTCCCTTAAAAAATATGATTCCACTCAACTCTCGGGATTTGGAATCGGAGTTTAAAGATGTGTGTGATTTTATCTTTAACGCTACGCGTTGCCAAGCGCTTGCACTTAATAAGGATGGATGCTCATATCTCAAAAAAGGCATACAAGAAGTTTTACGTTGTTTTGGTTTAAAATTCAGACCATCACGCATTTCGGAAAAAGCGTACAACTGGAATGAAGAGAATTGTAGAAAGGTCTTATCCGATGATGATACTTACAAGGAATGGTATCCTAAAAGAAAACAGTTTCGGCCGCTTTTTTTAGAACATATCATACCGCTTGGGAGCTTAATTGATCAATGTGTGAAATGTACTACATTTGAAGATGTTCAACAAGTGTTATCGGAACTCGAATTCGTTATCATATTAAAAAGTGAAGATGATTTGTTAGGGGAAAAATATTGGAGCAAAGGGCGTGAAACAATTGAAAATGCTGAAAAGGCATATCAAAAATGTGGAATTAAATTAATGAATATAAATGTGTAATTGAATACAACACAGAAAAAATATTCATATATCTGATCGCGGTTTCAATATTTTAAAAACCTTTAGGCTGGAAGCCGCTTCGGTTTGGAAACCAAGTGGCAGCGCAGACTTGTTGGATTCTGAAACATCCTGAATTCATTTCAGCATTCAAAGAGGAACGTAAATGTGTAAAGACTTCCTCTATCATTTCTGTACACGAAATTCTTGACTTGCACAAGGGTGACGATGGATACGCCGGGGCGCAAATTAAAGGGAACGCTGTTTTGGGCGACTCCCTCCATTGCATTTCGGGACCGGGCTGTATTGCACTAAGGCTAAAGCCAAGTGCAACGGAGCCGCGTGCGAATCATCATCGGAATCCGCTTTCCGCGTCTCCACCCGTACGGGTTACCATCCCTCACGCAGAAAAAAACCTATTCCAAATTTTCCAGTTCTTTTTGCAGATCGGCGAGTTTTTCAAATTCTTCGTGGTAGATAGCACTGACTTTTTGCACGAGAAGTTCCAGGCGGCGGCGGGCTTTAGCGTTTTTAAAGTCGGCTCTTAATTCGCGGATGGTTTCATCGATTTGATGAATATCATCTTGCTGCGGATAAGGTTTCATGAATTCATAGAAACGCTTGATCCGTTTTTCGTAACTTTCCTCGTCTTCCGTTTCGTACAAAAGAAAGGGAACCACTTGCGCGGTTAAGAGTTCCTGCAGATTCCCGACAAACGTATCGAGGGTTCCTTTTTCGGTGAGGAACGCGCCGCTTTCCTGCAAGTGCGCCACATCGGTAATACCGCCGTCTTCGATTTGCGCGAGCACGTCGTTAATATATTTCCGTTCTTCCGCATTCACCTGCTCGCGGTAACGCGCCTGATAAAGAATGGAAAGGCTCGTGATGCTCATGTGCGCGTGATTGAGCCCCTGGAACTCTCCGATAAAGTAAATATCGGCTTCTTCTTTTAAAATATCCTGCTCGCTGTTGCTGAAAATAACTTTCGCCGGTACCGGCACTACTTCCATGTGCGAGATTTCTTCGAGCCGTTCCCGCATGGATTCGGGGTCCACATTGTCCGGAAGGTCGGCGCCCATTTCCCGGAGATGTTCAATGAGTTCGCTGAAATCGCCGGAACCGCCCAGGTTCCGCTGAATCAGTTTTTTAAGAAAATCTCCCGATTGAAATTCGCTTTCAATCACGAGAAGTCCGTTTTTAACCATGCCGGCAAACGGAGAGTTTTCCTCGTTGAGGTTTTCGGAAAGAATTTTGGCGTAGATAATCAAGCGCCCGCTTAAATAATCCGGATTTCCTTTTTTTTGTACAATGCCTAACATGATTAATTTTCCTTTTTTGCCGGAATGAGAATACTGAACAAAATACCGAGAGCGATAGAGAGAAAAATCACTCCGAGACTGAGCCACGCCGGAATATGAATATGGTGAGATAAAATCATTTTCACACCCACAAAAAGGAGCACGATAATGAGAGATTTTTTAAGGAAACGGAAATGCCCGATAAGAGCCGCGAGCGCAAAATAAAGGGAACGCAGTCCGAGAATCGCCATGATGTTAGAGGTAAATACAAGGAACGGATCAAGCGTGATGGCAAAAATAGCGGGTAAGCTATCCATCGCAAAAATCAAGTCGGTGCTTTCGATTAAAATCAGGGCGAGGAAAAGCGGAGTCGCCGCGCGCGCGCCGCTTTCAAGAACCGCAAAGAACCGGTGTCCGTAAAAATCGTGTGTAAGCGGGAATACTTTTTTCGCGAATTTTAAAACGAGATTTTTGTTGAGATCTATTTGCTCTTCCGAATCCATGAATTGCATTTTAAGCGCGGTGAAAATAAGGAACGCGCCGAAAACGTAAATCATCCATGAGAAATGGTTAAGGAGCGCGGCACCCGCGAAAATAAAGGAGCCGCGCATTACGAGTGCGCCGAGAATTCCCCAAAATAAAACACGGTGCTGGTAGAGGCGCGGGATTTTCAAATACTGAAAAATAACCGCCATTACAAAAATATTATCGAGAGAAAGCGATTTTTCCACCACATAGCCGGCGAGGTAATCCATGGCGGCTTTGAGTCCCGATGTTTGCGTCACTCCGTCTTTTAAGCCGATACCGAGCCAATGCTGGTCATAAGCAAAATAAATGAACACGCCGAAAAGAAGCGAAATCCCAATCCAAAATCCGGTCCAGCGGAGAGCTTCCTTGGTTCCGATAACGTGATCCTTGCGGTGGAATACGCCGAGGTCCAGTGCTAAAAAGCCAAAAACAAGGACAAGAAAACCGATCCAAAAAACAATCATTAAAACGCCTTTTTCGCATCGATTAAATCGCCATCTTTTTCATGGAAAATAATCAGGGATGCGCCCTGGTGAAGTTTTACGTAATCGGAAATTTTCTGCACGACATTTTTCTCGTTAAAGTCAAAGTCGGAACCGGTGGAGCTGCCGATCACAAGCCCGAAGCGCGTCATTTCCGGAACCGCGCGGGAAAGATAACCGGTTAAAACATCGGCGCTCGGAATGCGGTCGGTGCGTGCCGGCGCGTCGATATCCATGGGGTTCCGCGGGCTAATGAGAAGCGGGAACAGCGAATCGTGCGCGAGTTGCTGTGAAGTGAGGTAAAGCGTGTTCCCGACAAGGTAAGCGATGGTGTCTTCTTCCACATAACGCACTTCGATCATCACATCGCAATCGAGCGACATTTCCTGAATTTGCAATTTGGACGGTCCGCAAGCGGTCAGTAAGAGCGCGGCGATGGCGGTGAAATAAAATAATTTCTTCATGAGTTCTCCTGTTCCCTTTAAATTAGAAAGATTTGGTTTTGAGGATAGTAAGCGCACGCTCCACCGTATCGGGGGATAACGAAAAAAGGCGGCTCAATACGGCTATTTGTTGCTCTTCGGGAATTTTTTCCATGCGGGAACCCGAGCGGTCGCGGGTCATAAGGTTTCCTTTTTGATAGTAATACTGAATTCCGTTTTCGCGGTCGAGGCGGTTTAATACGGGGTAAGTCATCATTTCCCGGTCGAAACTTTCCGTCCAAAACCGGTGAAAGTCACGCTCTTCCACACCTTCTTCCGGAAATTCAAACCGGAGTTTCATGGAGTGAAGATTCATTCCCGTGAAAAGCGAAAGTACGCCGTTTTCGCGGTCGAGGCGCACTTGGTTCGGTGTGAGCGGAAAGAATGCCGAACTTTTAGCGGTGAGAAAACTTTCCGGCATTTCCAGCGGCTCGAAAATCAAATAACCCGGATCGAAAAAATAATTTTTCCCTTCAAAAAATAAACGGAGCCCGCAGTGAATATTTTTTTCTTTGCGTTTGTGCCCCATCATGAGCCGCGGTGTTAAACCTTCCGCAATAAGTTTTTGGTATAAATGCCAAGTCATGCTAAAGCAAGTGCCGCCGCCCATCCAGGCGTCCGCATCGTTTTGAAAACTATCGTCGGCGATTCTTGCGCGGCGTGCATCGCCGCTGTCGGCGTAGCGGATAATTTTGGTGAGGTTCTCGTAAGTGATTTGAGAAAGTTCGCGGCAGATACTTTGAATTTTATTCCACATGGCCGGAAGTCTTTTTTTCGTCTAAAAATTCAAACCGGTGTTTTCCGCAGCATGGACAATCCTTTTCTTTTTCTACTTGAATTTTGGAAATATCCTGAGTCCATAAATCCGCGTTGATCAGGAATGTTTTCGCGGGGTGTTCCAAAAAATAACGAATCAGGCTCGTGACTTGAAAAGCGGATGCGGTCGCCACAGCGGCACCGAGAACGCCGATATCTTCGCAAGTCGGGAGCGAATTTTTTGCCGGAACATCGGGGAACACGCAGCGGAAGCAAGGGCCTTGCGGAATAACAGGCATGATCGCGGCGCGGGCGGCGCGTATGCCGGCATAAAACCACGGGATGTTTTTTTTCACGCAAATATCGTTCAGCAGGTAGCGCATTTCCACGCGGTCAAAACCGTCGATTACGGCGTCTATGTTTTCGAGCAGCGGTTCGATATTTCCGGCATCGACATTCAAAATATGAGTTTCGGTTTTCACGCGGGAATTGATTTCCGATAACGCTTTCGCCGCGGCAATGACTTTCGGGAACTTAAATTCGGCATCGGCTTCTTTGAACAGATGTTGCCGCGGGAGGTTTGAAAATTCCACGGAATCTCTGTCCACCAGGCGGAGAAAACCAACTCCCATACGCGCGAGAGTTTCCGCGCCGGCGGAGCCGAGCGCGCCGCAGCCCAGTACGAGAATCCGGAGCGATTCGATTTTCTTTTGACCGGCTTCTCCGATTTGAGAGAGCCGCATTTGTCTTGAGTAACGGTCATTATTTTCCAATGCAAAACTCCGAGAAAATAGATTGAAGAATATCTTCGGAAGAAATTTCTCCGACAACGGCTTGCAATTCACGCCGGACTACTTGCAATTCAAAGGCAAGAAGTTCGACGGCGGGCAAGGCTTCCATTAAATCCAAGGCTTTGCCGATGCCGCGCTCTGCATTTTCAATACAGACGCGCTGCCGTTCGCTTGTGAGCCAAAAAGATTCCGGATCGCCGGCGGCCGGGAAAAGTGCGCGGTTCCATTCCCGTTTTAACGTTTCGATACCTTCTCCCGTGACGGCGGAAACTTCAAATTCGTTTTCGAGCGCGGGAAGATCCGGATTTTTTAAATCGGCTTTGGCGAAAAGAACAAAGTGATTTTTTTGCAGCGCCGTTTCTCTTTCTTGAATTGCTTCCGGAGTGTATGCGGTCAGAATATCCTGAACCAAAACGGCGATGTCGGCGCTTTCCAAAATCCGTTTGCTTTTTTCCATGGAACGCGCATCAAGTTCATCGACCGCTTGATCTGCAATGCCCGCGGTATCCACCAGGAGCGCTTCTCCGTCGGGCAGTAAAAACGGAACTTCGATAAAATCCCGGGTGGTTCCCGGAACTGCGCTCACGAGCAGGCGATCATCTTCGAGGAATGCGTTGATAAGGCTTGATTTGCCGGCGTTCGGTTTGCCGTAAAGCACAATCCGCGGCAGGCGATTCCCGAGTTCCGCGCTTTTGAAATTTCTGAGTAAGCCGAGCAGCAAATCCCGGATGGCTTCGAGTTCGGTTTGCCAGCCGGGAAGATCGGCTTCGAGTTCTTCTTCCACAAAATCCACTTCGAGTTCAAGCCGCGCCGAAATGTGTTTGATTTTTTCGGCGAGCGTTTTTACCTGATTTGAGAATTTTCCGGATAAAAGCCGCCGGGCGTTGGAAAGCCCGGCGCGCGTGGCGCTGTGAATGATTTCGGCGACCGATTCCGCCTGAACGAGGTCGAGTTTTCCATTCAAAAAAGCACGTTTCGTAAATTCTCCGGGTTCGGCAAGGCGAACGCCTTTTATGGCCGTGACGGTCCGGATCAATTCGCGGACGATAAGCGGGTTTCCGTGCGGGAAAAGTTCCAGGGAATCTTCTCCGGTATAGGAACGCGGACCTTTAAAAAACAGATAAACGAGGGAATCGATTTCTTCGTTATTCTCCGGGTTTACGGCTTTTCCGTAATAGACTTTCCGGTCTTCAAGCCCGGTTCGGCACAGAATTTTTGCGGCAATTTCCGTGACGAGGGCTCCGCTGATACGAATAACGGCAAGCGCGGATACGCCGCCGGGAGTCGCAAGAGCCACAATTGTTTGATTCACATGTTAATTATAGCTTAAAATAACTAACATTACTTTATGTTTACTCTAATATCACGCCCCTTAGGTTCCGTTGACCGCCTGGTGATTCGGCATGAAGAAACCGGCGCCGAACTTGAAATTCTTTCCGGTTGGGGTGCGGGGCTGAATGCCTGGCGCATGCCTGAGAAAGATTCCTTTATCGATCTTCTTTCCGGTTATCCCGACGAGGAAACATTCCGGAAAACCCAAGCGGATACCAGCGCGGGTGTGATTCTTTCTCCGTTCCCGGGGCGCACGGATCATGCGCAGTGGACTTGGAAAGGGAAAACGTATAAGCTCGATAATAATGTTTCCTGGGCGCCTCACGCGCTGCACGGGTTTCTTCACACGCGGCCCTGGAAGATGGTTTCGTTTACGAGCGACAATACGATTGCAGGCCTCACGCTTTCTTGTAACTGGGACGGCGCGCACCCCGGATTTCCTTTTCCGTATGCCGCCGAAACGCGTTTTGCGCTTCTCGAAAATTCGTTTATGGTTTTTTCCGAAATCACGAATACCGGGCGCGAAGAGATGCCTTATGCGGAAGGCTGGCACCCTTATTTTTCTTTGGGAAAACCGGTAGATGAACTCGAACTTCAGTTTCCGATTGCGAAAAAAAGTATTACCGATGATGAGGATATTCCGACCGGTAAATATGAAGAGGAAAACCGCTTTGAGAACGGAGCTTCTTTAAACGGGATTTCGCTGAACGAAAGCATTCTTTTGGATGATTCGTGCGACGGTATTGTCACTACGCTTTCGGACCCTGAAGAGAAGCGGCAGTTGATTATCACTCAAAACGGCGGCCGGGAAGACGGTTTTAACGCGCTTCAGCTTTACACTCCGCCCGATCGAAAAAGTATCGCTATTGAACCCATGACCGGCGAGCCCGATATGCTGAATCATCATCGCGGACTGATTGTGATACCGCCGGGCGAAAAACGCTGTTTTTCGTGGCATGTTCAGTACGAGAAACGCGATTGAAATAAATTTCTTTCTCCCAAAGCGCAACAATGAAACTTACGGGCGTGCCCCTGCCATTGTCTTTTCGCCTCGCAAACCGGAGGCAGGGTCGGCGAGCT
>JAISUZ010000021.1 GCA_031271785.1 Fibrobacter sp.
CTTTATTTGTTGAATACGGCAGGAGATTCGGTTCATAGTCCTGTTACTGATGATGTTCGTATCGCTCGGGCTTATGCGAAGCTTCGGGTGGACAGACAGAGTCAGGAAATACTTTTGGAGCAGGTGGAGAGTATGATAACAGAAGCAGAGAAGAATGAGCATCGGTTGGAGGCGCGGGCTGAAGGATTGGCTGAAGGAATACGCGAAATGGCGAAAAGTATGTTAGCCAAAGAGTTCAACATTTCCGTAATAGCCGAGATTTCCGGGCTCTCCGAAGAGGAAATTCTGAAATTGTAATTTTATTTGAGTTCGCTGAAAATGAAACTTACGAAAAAAGGATTATTCCCTAAATACTCGTAATAACAACTCAGATGCTCACCGAAATTTAACCGCGAATATAAAAACCAAAAAGCCACCCTGGCGGGTGGCTTTTTGGTTTATTCGGATATTAATAACGAGCGTTCAATTCTGCCGGACACGTTACTTCTTTATAAAGAACCTGCGGATTATCGGCATTCATAAACCAGTCCACATACCAGTCACAACCTTTTTTGAGGTCAGGAAGATTTCTAAATGCCGCAGCACACATTTCCTTTACTTTTGCCGGATTGTTACCTGCGGTAGTTCTAAAGCCTCCATATTGAGAGCCGAGAGCGGCATTGTTTACACCGCTTTGACGAATTTGGTTGCTAAGCGCATCGAATTGACCTACGCCGCCGCCCGGGATCATAATATCAAAGTGGTCGGAATCTACATCGTAACCAATGTTACTTGCTTTCACAATCATGGTTTTTCCGATAATACTTCCGGTAGAGGCAACCCCATTGTTGGTAAATTGCAATTGGAAACATTTACCGCAAGAAAACTGATTCGGCGCCACGGCGGCAAAACCATAAGCCAAATTATCACTTACGCGCCACGGAGCCTGACTCATGCATGTAAAAGATGTTCCGCCATTACAAGCACTGGCTGCGCCGGCATCATTAAGGGTGGCGCCGCTAATATTGCAGCTTTTGCTTAAATTTCCTCCGGCATTTCCTGTCCATGAACAGTGAGGCTTGCAAGCATCCCAGTAACGAGTGGTTCTAGCTGTTCGAACTCCCGGATCTCCTTGTTTAAGTACCGGATATCCTGTGTTACCCGAAGAGGAACTCGCCGGAGCGGTTACATTCATGGTGCCCGGACAATCCGCTGTTTGATTGCGACCATCGCAACTAGCCGTAGCCTTGACGTTTGTGTAAGTACCGGCAGTGAGGTTGTTCCAGACCGGTGTGCGTGGAGAGCCAGCCCAAGTAATGTTGTTTGTCACCGGAGAGGTACCGCATCTGACCGAAGGCGCTGTTACAGGACTACCCGCTTGAGTGGTTGCAGGAACATTACCGCAAGTTAAAGTGACAGCCGGGCGCGGGTTGATAGTTATAGAACCGCAAGCGGCTGTGACACCGGTAACGCCGCCGCAATTCGCTCTTGCGGATACGGTATAGGAACCCGCAGCCGGAGATGTCCAGTTCGGAGCGCCCGTCCAAGTGACGCCGGCGGCCGCTTGATTACCACAGCGAACCGTCGGTTGAAGCACCGCAGAACCGGCAGTCCCTGCCGCCGGTAAACCCGTGCAGGTAAGTCTTTCTGTCGGAGTGGCAGGCGCTACCACAAGGTTACCGCAAGTGGCGGTTTTACTGGTGCCGCCGCAATTCGCTCTTGCAGATACGGTATAGGAACCCGCAGCCGGAGATGTCCAGTTCGGAGCACCCGTCCAAGTGACGCCGGCGGCCGCTTGATTACCGCAACGAACCGTCGGCTGAGAAATAGCAGTACCTGCTGTTCCGGAGCCGGCAAGACCGGTGCAACTCAATTCATTATTGGAAGGAGGAGGCGTGACCGTTACGGTTCCGCATTCCGCCACTTTAACCGCTCCGCCGCAATTCGCTCTTACGGATACGGTATAGGAACCCGCAGCCGGAGATGTCCAGGAAGCCGGAGCGCCTGTCCAGGAAATGCCCGCCGTAACAACGGCATCATCACAACGAACTATTGGCAGAGTAATGACAGTGCCCGCTATAGCTGTGCCGGCGAGACCGGTACAGGTAAGATCTGATTCCGGAGGATTACCGCCGGAACACGAGGGCGCGCTGCCGGTGGTGCCATCCCAATCGTTAAGGCCGCCTACAAATACATAATAACCGCCGTCGGCTTTTTCAGGAAGTTTTCCATGATTACCCCAGCAATTGATAGAGCCTTGACCAACTTCTACTCCGTTGATCATTGAGGCATTGGGACCATCGCCCCAGGCACAGAACGTTTTAATATCGGTGGCGAAAAAGCATTTTCCTTCCGGACGACCGGCAATCGGAACTTCAAGAGATACGCTTGCCTGAGCAACCCCGTTGCACCACTCGGGTTTATAAGCGCAACCGCTTGGCGGAATGACTCCGGCCGAACTCGAAGATCCGGGAATAATCCCGGCGGAAGAACTTGATCCCGGAATAATTTCTACGGAACTGCTCAAAGGATCCTGCGAGGAAGATTCGGAACTGCTTGAGCTGGGACACAACGATGGATCAATGGTACAATTCGGCGAAATATCTTCGGAACTGCTGGAACTGACTATCGGGTTGAAAGGATTTTCCGGTTCATCGGAGCAAGCCATAAACAGGGCGATAGCAGAAATAACGACCGCCGTTAAAGAAACAGATATTTTCTTCATTTTAAACCCTTTTTGTAAAACACTAGCCCTAATATAATGGAAAAACGTCGAAAGGAAAAGGAAAAAATGCTTTTGGAATGTATAATAATTTTTAACATTCGAGGGCTAAAAACCGGCGAATCTGCGAAATTTGCTCAAAAAGGCAAGAATCGTTCGATAAAAGTTCTTTTATCGAATTTACCGCCGCAATCACGGTGGCATAATCCCGGTTAAAATGAAGCCCGATGGTTTGGTAAGATTCCGGAGTCAGTTCCCGGGAAAGGAACATGGCGACCTTTCTCGGGAGCGATACGCTTTTAATCCGGGTTTTGGAAGAGAACAGGTCCGCGGGAACTTCAAAAACATGCGCGACGGCATCCATAATGGAGTGTACCGTAATTTGAGGGCGATTTTCCGCGTGTTCCAAAGAATGGAACAAAAATTTGACCGTATCGATCGAAAAGTCCAGTTTCATCAGTTCGTGATAAGCGAGGAGCTTGGTGAGCATTCCCTCTACTTCCCGCACGTTCATGGTAGGGCAGGAAGCCATCCAGCAAAAAATTTCTTCCCGGACGCTTTCCTCAATACGGAGATTTTTAGCCTTGCTGCGTAAAATATCCATGCGAGTAGCGAAGTTCGGCGCATGAACCGGAGCCATGATGCCGCATTCAAAACGAGAAAGCAGGCGCCGGGAAAGTTGAGGGACTTCGCTTGGGTTACGGTCGCAAGTGATCACCACCTGTTTTCCGTGAGAGGTCAGGCGCGTGAGTACTTTAAAAAGTTCTTCCTGGGTGGATTCTTTCCCGGCGAGCACCTGAATATCGTCAATTAAAAGAAGATCGGCGTTTAAATAAACTTCCTGAAACGATTTCTCGGAGATTTTTCGATCGTTTGAAAAGGAAACCCGGATGAAATCTTTCAGGAACTGCTCGGCGGTTTTATAAACCACTTGGCGCGCCGTTTGATTTTGAATGGCAAACCGCCCTACGGATTGAAGCAAATGAGTTTTCCCAAGCCCGGTTCCGCCGTAAAGCACGAGCGGATTGATTTTATTTTCACCGGGAGTTTTCGCCGCCATACGGCTTAATGAAAGGGCGATACGGTTGCATTCACCTTCCACGAATTGTTCAAAACGGTAATTCGGGTAAAAGGAATCCAGCGTACTTTGGCTCAGCGGGTGAATTTTTTCTTTTTTTTCCGGAATGGGTTTTAAAGAAGGGGCAAGCGGCGGGATCGGCAATTTTTCAATGGAATTGGCCTTCGTATGGCTTGAAATTTGAATTTTAAAATCGGAAATCGCCGGATCGATTTTTTTAAACGTGGCGCGCAACAGAACACCGTAATGCTTTTCAAGCCAACCCGCCGCGAGTTCATGGGGAACCGTCAGATAAACTACGCCGTCGGTAATCGCGCTCAGTTCGATACTCTGAAACCACATGCCGAGTGCAAATTCACTGAGCTCAAGCCGCAGAAGAGAAAGACATTCTTCCCAAAAACGGTGAAACGAAGGGCAGTTCAATTGTAAAATCTGAGGCACAAATCTATCCAATAAGGCGGAATCCGCACGGGAAACAACCAGAAAACGAATGTAAAAAAAAGAAAACCGGTGAAAAGAAAAAGCAGCGGAAAACTTGAAAAATGGCGTTTTTTGATTAAAAAAGGCCTTTTTGGAAAATGAAGAACAAAATCACTTTTTACTATCCACTTTACGCACGATACTTCCCCGTAATTCTCCCACAACCTCTCACATTTTATCCACAGAAAATTTTAAATAAACATCTTGACAACGAAAAATCGGTAACATGAGAAATAACTTTTGAGGCAAGAGCGAACGGTATGTGAAATAAATGAAGCGCTCTGTTTTTGACTCGGGTTTGACAGGAGATCCCGCATCAGGTGCAAGGTGACCGGGACATTCAATTCAGGTGCCAATACACGTGGTGATCCGGTGAGGAACAATACAAGGTTCGGATGGCCGCGAGCGATGCTCTCACCATGACAAACGTTTCAAACGACCCCTGCCATCGTTATTGTCACGTTCAAATTGTGGATCGAAATTCGGAATCACATTTCTATTTATGCATCAATATTGATCGTGTTTGCATGTAAGACTTTTTAAGTGTGCATCGCAACTTTGTCCCAATTCCCTATAATCTATTCCCTACATTTTATACCTGAGGTACTCAATTGCGTGAGGCAGGCGGAGGGTGCGCGCCTTAGACGCGCAGTGCGGAGCACCGACCGGAGGGTAGCCCGGAGACACGCCGACCCGGCGCTTTATTTTGGTGGATACTAAACTTGGCTCAGGAGCCGCATGACAGCGCTTGCGCCGGGGCACGCCCTATGTATTGTTCACAAATCAGAAATGGATTCTAAAAGCGCGTTCCATACTTTTTATCCGAATTCTATATTACCGCCATGGCAAATCTTATTTATGTTCTCTTTGCTCTTTCCGGTGTGGCGGGGCTGATTTACGAAGGTTCCTGGGCGCGTTATCTCAAATTATTTCTCGGGCACGCGAGTTACGGACAAGTTCTCACACTTTGTATTTACATGGGCGGGCTTGCTCTCGGGAGTTTTATCGCCGGGAAAATGGTTTCCAAAATCAAGCGGCCGCTCCGCGCTTATGCGATTACGGAACTCGGTATCGGTATCGGCGGGTTTCTTTATCACCCGGCTTACGTTGCGATCACGAATACGTTTTACGATTCGGCCTGGTCGGCAGCGCTTACCACGCGGCAAGCAGAGATTCTCAAAATTTTTCTCGCGGTGGGCAGTACGCTTCCGGTCGCGATTGCGCTTGGCATGACGTTCCCGTTTATCGCCGCGGGTTTAATGCGCCTTGATAAAGATGCCGGCGAAGTTTCTATTCCCAAACTTTATTTCACAAACTCTTTCGGCGCGGCCTTCGGAATTTTACTGGCGAGTTATATTCTCATTCCGACTTTCGGAAATCAGTGGACGCTCCAAATTGCGGGTACGTTCAACTTTATTCTCGCCGCTTGCTTCTGGATGATCGACGCTTCTAAAAATTCTGCGGAGAATTTTGAAGAAACTATTCTTGAGCCGGAAACTGCCGAAGAGGCGCTCCCCATGCCGAAACGAAAAAGCATTTGGCTCCTGATTGCGGCCCTTACCGGACTTTCTTCGTTTGTCTATGAAATTGTATGGATCCGCCTGCTCAGTTTGCTGATGGGATCTTCGAGCCACAGTTTCGATCAAATGCTTTCCGCTTTTATTTTCGGACTCGCTCTCGGAAGCCTTTTCAGCCGGAAATTTGTGAAAAAAGATCCGCTGAAAATCTTTGCCCTCGCTCAAATTTTTATGGCGTTCTTTGCGCTTTGTACGCTTTATTTCCATGCGCCGTTCTGGACGGCCATGAACGAAGCAAATCAGATTTTCAACGCCACAAGCCCCGGTTATGCGGCCTGGAGTATTTTCAAATACGGGCTTTCCGTGTTCTGGATGGTGCCCACGAGTTTCTTTGCCGGCATGACGCTCCCCTTGATAACCGTGATTCTCACCCGCGCGTTCCGTTCCGAAGCGCCTATCGGGAAAGTTTACGGCTGGAACACTCTCGGCTCTATCGGCGGTTCTCTCCTCGCGGGAATGGTGCTGATTCCGGTTTTCCAACTCAAATGGACTCTCGTGAGCGCGGCGCTGCTGGACCTTGCCATCGGCGTGATTCTCCTGATGATTTTCCGGAAAAAATTCCGGCACTCGGTTCTCTTTTACATTTGTCTGTTCATTGCCGTATTCCCCTCGTTCTTTATGGACTTTGAACCGCACCGCATTACCTCCGGCGCGTTCCGGACTTACAAGGATTTTGAACCCGATGAATCCATTATAGTGCGCAACGGAAAAACGGCAACCATCAGTTTCCACGAATCCAAAGTGCATTACTATGTAAAAACCAACGGCAAAGCAGACGCGAGCCTTTCCAAAAACCGGGATAATCCGATCGAAGGCGACGAACTCACGCAAGCCGCTACCGCTTTTATGCCTATGGCAATGCACGGCGAACCTTACCTTGCGGCAATGGTGGGCTTCGGGAGCGGTATGGGCGCACATTATCTCCTTGCCGATCCTCTGCTGGAGCGCCTGGACTGCGTTGAAATTGAGAACGAAATGATGACGCTCGCGAAAGGTTTTATGCCGTGGAACCGCCGCGGTTACGAAGACCCGCGCATTAAAATTTTTATTGACGACGCGAGAACATTTTTCCATACGCATCATCAGCAATACGATATGATTATCAGCGTGCCGAGCAACCCTTGGGTGAGCGGTGTTTCGAGCCTTTTCAGCCGCGAATTTTACAGCCACATGAAACGCTATATTAAACCCGGCGGACATTGGGTGCAATGGATTCAGACTTACGAATTTAACGATGTGCTGTTCCTCAATATTTTGAAAGCGCTCGACGTTTCTTTTGATTATGTCGCGATTTACAAAGCTCCCGAAGAACCCGATGTGATTATTATCGCAGGCGACTCTCCGATTCGCCAGGAATACATTGAACGTTTCCATACCGATTCCACGCTTCAAAAAGAATTTAAAACCATCGGCCGGCCGGCGGACTTTTTCGGCGAACAAAACTTTCTCTTCACCACCGAAATGCTGCGCCCGGTTCTTCAAACCGTGATTCCCAACAGCGAATTTACGCCGATTGTCGATAACAAAGCCGAAGAAGCGCGCTTTACGAAAACCGAAGTGAAAATGGTTTCGGCTTTCGATGCCTGCGATTTTTGCTGGCCTGAAATTTTAGATTCGGCAGATTACGCGCCGCGCCTTGCATTTAAGAACAAAGTCAAATCCGAAACGCCGCCGGACCGTTACAGACAAAGCGAACTCTTGAGCCATTTGCAGGATTCGGCAACCATCGACTGGGTGCGTTTCTGGGACGAAGCCCGGGAATGGATCCGCGAACTCCCTTACGATTCCACGCGCAACCAAGACAGCGTTTATGCCGAAATCAAAAAATGGCATTCGGAAAAACGGCTCCCGGACGCGCAAGCGCTTGAGTTTGCCATGCTGGACGGCATGCTTTACGGGGGTCACGAAACCGCCGGGAATGCGCTTTCCATCTTTATTGAAAACTATGAGCTGAACGGCTTAGACGAATTTTTCCTGCGCCACGCCGTACTGACCGCGATCAAAACCGGACGCTTTGAAGACCTGGAAATTCTTTACCGCGAAGGCGTTCGCCCGAGCACAGACTTTTCTGCGGTGGAAAAAGTCTTGATTGAAAGAATCCTGCGGCCACGGAGAATTTAGAAAGGGAAAAGGTATTACTTATTTGATAAAGTAATAAGTAATACCGAAATCCCAACGGCCATAATAAGCGCCGTCATCGGAAAGACCGATAATCCATTTATGATCCAGTTTTATTCCTGCATTCATCATAAAACCGATGGAGAGCGGAATAATTCCAAAATCAAGAGAACTGGTGTCGAATTCTTTTTTTACATCAATGTTTATTGTTTCCTGTTTATCGTTTTCATACTCAAGTCTGGAGCGAAGAGGAATTTCAAACAATACCCCTATCGCTAAATAAAACGGTTTCACAGAACTTGGTTTTAACTGAAATAAAAGCGGAATATCAAGTAAAATTTCCGAAAGTGTTTCTTCCGAAGCTCTAAAATCTCTGAAATTGACATTTAATTCGGAACTGAAACTGAAACGCTTACTGGTAATCGGCACATTCAAAGCCAAACCCGGTTCGTAACTGGAACCCCAACCGCTATGCGTTTCATTAAGTCCATCATATCGATCAAGGTAATCATGCCAGTCAAAACCATATAGTCCGGAACTTAATTTTACGCCGAATTTTACACTTTCTCTTGAAAACGCGATACCGGCACAAAAAATACAGAATAAAACGATCCATTTTCTCATAAAATCACCCTCTTAATGCTTGAAATAATAAGTAATGCCAAAATCAAAGCGAGCGGAATAATCACGACTATTTTCACCCGTTCGAGTAACCACAATTTTGTGATCAATTCTTGCTCTTTCTTTAATAACGTAACCAAAAGCAAAAGGAATAAATCCTAAATCGAAAAAGTTTCTATCCGTATGTTTCCGCCCAATACTTGTCGATATATCGTCATCTAAATTTTTCAAAGTTAATTTGGAAACAAAAAGAAATTCAAGCTGAGCCCCTATTGCCATATAGAAAAATCCGGAAATATTGGGTCTGAATTCAAACAATAGAGGAACACCGAGGAGATATTCGGTACGGGATTCTTCAATCTCAGCATAGTATTTTAACTCTCTGTCATCGTATCCATAAGAATTTGAACTCTGAATATTTCGATAAGTAAAGTTCAATTCAGGCGTGAAGCTAAAGCCTTTTAAAATCGGAAAACCGAACGCAAGTCCTGCATCATAACTCATTCCCAAAGCATCATTTGTATGACTGCTTAAATAAGATCTCCAAAAATATATATTGAACCCGGTCCCTAAACGAGCCCCAACTTTCACATTTTCTTGAGCGAAAACCAATGAAGTAAAAACAAACAGCAAAAGAAATATTCTATTCATCTCCATTCCTTTATCAAGTAATAAGCCACATCTAAATCCCTTCTATTTAGAAGCTGCAAATATAGACATTCTTCGGATAAATGTCACTCATTTCAACACACAAAAAACCGCTTGTTGCCAAGCGGTTTTCTTTTCAAAAATTCTTTTGCGGAGAACTATTTTTTGACTTTGCGCACCGGTTTTTTCGCGGTTTTAGAAACTGGTTTTTTCGGCGCGGCTTTTTTTGCTACCGCTTTTTTAACGATCACTTTTTTGGCAACCGGTTTCTTTGCCGCCGTTTTTTTCGCCGGAGCCGCTTCAAGCAACTCTTTCACCGCCGACTTTGCCGCGGCAATGCGCGCCACCGGAATACGGAACGGCGAGCAGCTCACATAAGAAAGTCCTAAGCGATGACAGAAATCAATCGAAGCCGGATCGCCGCCATGTTCGCCGCAAATCCCGAGTTTAATATCGGGGCGCGTTTCCTGGCCGCCATCAATCGCAAGTTTCATCAGTTTCCCAACGCCCACCTGATCGAGTGAAGCAAACGGATTCACCTTGATAATGTTAATCTCGCTGCGTTCGTAATACGGGAGGAAATGTCCGGAGTCATCGCGCGACATCCCGAGAGTCGTTTGCGTTAAATCGTTCGTACCGAAACTGAAAAATTCGGCATGCTTAGCAATCGCATCGGCTGTTAAAGCAGCACGCGGCACTTCGATCATGGTTCCGACTTTGTAAGGAATTTTCTTACCGGCGGCTTTCATTTCTTCGGCGGCCACACGGTGAATCACTTCGGCCTGTAATTGCAGCTCGCGGTCAAAACCCACGAGCGGAATCATAATTTCCGGCTTAGGCATTTTTTTCTTTTTCTTCGCCACTTTGATAGCAGCGCGGAAAATCGCGCGGGTTTGCATTTCGGAAATTTCCGGATAAACAATCCCGAGACGGCAACCGCGATGTCCGAGCATCGGGTTTGATTCGTGAAGCCCGGCTACAATCGTCGTAATGCGTTCAAACGGCACATTCAGCCGGCGGGAAAGCAAATCAATTTGATCGTTCGACTGCGGGAGGAATTCATGTAAAGGCGGGTCGAGATAACGAATCGTTGTCGGGCGTTCGCCCATCGCTTCGAAAATACCTTCAAAATCTTTTTGCTGAATCGGGAGCAAATGTTCGAGAGCATCGTTGAAATGCGCAATCGCAATATGATACTCGTTCGCGAGAAGAGCCGCATCTTCCGGGCGCGCGGCGAGTTTGTCTTTATACTCGGCGTACTCCGCGGCAAAGATGATCATTTCACGAACGTAGTCGATGCGATGCCCTTCAAAGAACATGTGTTCCGTGCGGCAAAGCCCAATGCCTTCCGCGCCGAATGCAACCGCGTTCGCCGCCTGCGACGGCTGATCCGCATTCGTGCGGATTCCGAGCTTGCGGTATTTATCGGCGAGCTGCATCACAAAATCGTAATAACGGAAAAGCTCTGATTTTTTCGGTGAAAGCGTCTTGTTCACGAGCACCTGAATCAGTTCCGACGGCGCGGTTTCGATTTTACCGGCAAGAATTTCTCCGGTGCTTCCGTTAATGGAAATAAAATCGCCCTCTTTAAGCGTATGCCCGTTGCAAGTCAGAATGCCCGCGGCATAATCGATTTCAATATCGGCAGCACCCGCCACGCAAACTTTACCCATCTGACGCGCCACTACCGCCGCATGCGAAGAAACGCCGCCGCGAGCCGTCAAAATTCCGGTAGCCGCGAGCATCCCGCGCAAATCTTCCGGAGAAGTCTCCACGCGTGCAAGCACCACCGGACCATGCGAAGACCAGCGCTCCGCCTTCTCGGCCGAGAAAGCCACCGTACCGGTAGCCGCCCCGGGGCCTGCCGGAAGTCCCTTGGTGAGGAGGTTACCGGCTTTCAAACTCTTTTGATAAGCATCTTTATTAAACACCGGCGCGAGCAACTGCTCAATCGCTTCCGGATCGGCAGAAGCAATCACGTGCTCGGGAGTCATCAGCTTCGACTTCACCATATCATACGCAATCTTCACATACGCCTGCGCCGTGCGCTTGCCGTTACGGGTTTGAAGCATGAAAAGTTTACCGTCTTCGATTGTAAACTCGAAATCCTGCATATCGCCGAACTCTTTTTCGAGCTGCTTGCGAACGCCGCAAAGTTCCTTATAACAATGCTTCAACGCGGGAATATCCGCCATCATGGAAATCTTCAGCGGTGTGCGAATCCCCGCCACCACATCTTCACCCTGCGCATTCACCAAAAACTCGCCGTAAAACTCATTACCGCCGGTCGCCGGGTTCCGTGTAAACGCCACGCCCGTACCGGAATTATCGCCCATATTCCCGAACACCATGGACTGCACGTTTACCGCCGTACCCCATTCTTCCGGAATCTTGTACTTCTTGCGGTAAAGAATCGCGCGCTCGTTCATCCACGAAGCAAACACCGCGCCCACCGCGCCGCTCAGCTGCTCGTAAGGGTCCGTCGGGAACTCTTTCTTTGTTTTCTTTAACACGAGCTTCTTGAAACCCGCAATCACTTCCCTCAAATCTTCTTCGGTCAATTGATTATCATGCTCCACGCCGCGATCCTTCCGCGTTTCCGAAAGAATCACCTCAAACGGATCGTGTTCATGCTCGTTAGCGCGTTCCACACCGAGCACCACGCCGGAATACATTTGAATAAACCGGCGGTAAGAATCATAAGCAAAACGCCCGTTACCGGATTTCGCCTTCAACACTTCCACGGTCGTATCGTTCAAACCGAGATTCAGAATCGTATCCATCATCCCCGGCATAGACTCCCGCGCGCCCGAGCGCACCGCCAAAAGCAACGGATTCTTGGAACCGCCGAGCTTCTTTCCGGTCGCCTTCTCGAGAGCCGCCACCGCTTTTTTAATATCGGTATTTAAAGTAGGGGGATACTCGCGTTTGTGCGCGTAATAGTAAGAACAAACTTCGGTCGTGATCGTGAACCCGGGCGGCACATTAAAACCGCGCCGCGCCATTTCGGCAAGATTCGCACCCTTTCCCCCGAGCAAATTCTTCTGAGAACCGTTTCCTTCCGTAATCCCTTTACCAAACAGGTAAACATTTTTTGCGCCAGCCATATACTGAACTCCATTTTTTTTGTTAATTCAAAACGTCGCATCAAAAATAGAAAAGAATGTAAACTTTTGTAAAACTTTTTAAAATAAAATAAACCGCCTTTTAACAAAGTATTCACAATTGAGTTATGTCCCTGATTTTTGGCGTGCCCCGGCGACGCTGCTGTCATGCTGAACTCGTTTCAGCATCCGCTATAAAGCGCCGGGTCGGGCTCTATTGCACTAAGGCGAAAATCGCCAAGTGCAACGGAGCCGCGCGTCTCCGCCCTTCGGGTCACGATCCCTCACGCGAAGAAAAGGCAACCTCTTTGCATTTCCCTGTGCAAGTCAAGAACGCACTTTCCACTTGATGCGGGGTCCAAGCAAGTATTCCTTTTGGGATTTACACATCAATACAGTTCGCTCCGGCATATAATGCAACTCCCGCGCGATTCCAACACTTTTTTCAAAACCGGAGCGGCTTCCAGCCTAAAGGTTTTGAAAAAAGCATTGAAACCGCGCTTATGTGAAAATGTAACTCAAGTTCATCAAGTATGAAATTTAGGGTTTTGGGAATAGAAAATTCTGTTTACACACACTCTCGTCATGCTGAACTTGTTTCAGCATCCATGTCTTTGGATTTGCACATCTATTGAGTTCGCTCTTGCATATAAAACTCCAAGTGTGCGCCGCCGCTTTATTCGTATCGTGACACGCAATCTCAGGCTTTATTCCTTACATAGTTTTTCGCAATGCGCCAAACGCCCTCCCGGCGAAATGCCGGAACAGTCTGCCGTTTAGCAGCGTTGGTAATGGTTGTAGCCGTTATGTGATTGCTTTTAGCATATTCCGATAATTTTATAATTTCGTTACCGCGCAAATAAGCAAGCCGTTTGTTCAGCGACTCGGAAAGGGCAAGGTAAAGATAATCGGCAAATCGACTTGATTTTCGTTTATCGCGCCACTCATCAAAAATCGGGTAATAATCTTCTCTCTTGCCTTTATTTTGAATAATCACCGGCGGATACCCAAGTGCCGCAAACTGCAAATTGATAATAAGCCTGCCCATACGCCCGTTACCATCACAAAAAGGATGAATCGTTTCAAACTGCAAATGAAACTCGGCAATTTTCTCTAAAAAATACTCATCATCTTCGCTATTGTATTGATGGATCAGCGATTCCAGCAAAAACCTCACCTGTTCGGGTGCCGGCGCAATATGTGAGCCAACACGCACATATTCGCCGGCACGGCGAATACGCCCCGCATAATCATCATTGATACCGCCAAGCAGCATCTGGTGCAACAGTTCAAGATTCTCAACCGTAAGCTCGTAATTCGGGCGCGTCCAAAGATATTTTATAACCCGCGCCAAATTGGTAGCCTCGTAAGTTTCCCGCAGCGAAACCTCACGCATGAGCGCCTGCGCCAAAAGAATTTTCTCGGTTTCTTTAAGCGTCAGCGTAGAATTTTCAATCGCATTGGAGTTATACACCATTTCGGGCAATTCCGATTCGGTAATCATTTTCAGCAAATCGTTATGCAAACCGCGTAACTGCTCGTATTCCAACTTCAATCGGCTGAGATTTTCTTTTTTAGTCTGCGTAATCATAAAAACACCTGTTTCTCAGTATAAAAAATCGTGAATATATTATAATTTATAAAACAATTCACGCAAAAATAATATTTTATCGTGAAAACACATAATTTACACAATAAATTCACGAAATAATATAATTTTTCAGTGAATTCAATCGAATTTATGAAATGATTCACGGTTTTTTTAAGAATCTGACTTCCGTTCCTGAAACTTATTTCACAAGTCTGCCACCCGAACGCGGAGGATTGCTCCCCACAAAAATACTCAAATAATTCCGCATCTTATTCTTCACCGACACTAATTTAGGCAGATCGCTGTCAAAAACCGAAAGATTCCGCATATCCGTTAAAATATCCTCGGCAATCTGTTTTTCTGCGGTACTGTAACGAATTTGGTTAAAATTCATCCGGAAACCGACTTTAGCGTTAATCACCCTGGGGAGCAACCGCTTGCGAACGGTAAAATCCGGATATTTGGAACGAAGCACCGAACAAACCGAATCCGCCCGGGACTCCGCATTCTCCGAATCTTCCGGATAAAACACATCAATCGTTAATTTGTTCGGTTTAATCGCCGCTTGCTCTTCTTGAAAATCATCTAGCTTCTGCTGCGTCTTAATCAACTTGGACGAACCCGCAGATTGCAATAAAATACTAATGAGTTTTTCCCTGAAAACCGAATCCTCCTCAAGCATTTCATTGATCACAAGCAACGTCGCATTTTGCATGGCCGTATCTCTTTGCCCGATCGCCTCTTTAACTTCCTTATACAAAGTCAATTTCAGATTATTCTCAAACTCCCGCGGGCGCAACTCGTTTTCGATCTTCAGATTGGCGTTCGTCAATTCCTGATTCGTTTTCGCCAATTCTTGATTGATTCTATCAAAAAACAAATAATTAAAAAACGAAAAAGCCCCGGCAATCACCGTACAAATAACCGGCAACAACTTTAAGAGCATTTCGCTTTTGCTACCGTCTTTTTTAGATTCGTCTGTGTTTTTATCCATAATCACCCGATTTTTAATTAAATATAGATTTAAGTTTAGTATTTATAACACCTATATGATTCTTTAATTACCATATTTTATAGAAGTTAAGAAAACTTACGGCATTGGGCTAAACTGTTTTGATCGTCATCTTGCCTTATTATTGCGCAATTAATTCATAAAAACTTCCTGCACCGTAACCTGTATTTTTGAACAATTCAAACTTATTTGTCAATTCCATCAACTCATCGGTTGCCGTTCTTCTTGAAATACTGTTTAACTCCTGATATTCGCTGTTCGTAATTTTCCCTTTTTCTTTAACATACAACACCGCTTTTATCTGTCTTTCATTCAATCCCAACTTGCTCAAATCTTCTTTATTATAAATATCTCTGCGAAAGGTTACCAAAAAATCAGAACCTTTAGGAAAAAATTGCGGCGCCGGCAAGCCGGCAATAGCACATTGTTCTTCCATTTTGGAAATACCACGTCCCCAAGATTCTACATAACCGCTACGAAAAAAAAGCATTGGCAATGTCGGGATTATTGGGGCGAGAAGAATGGTTTTGCAAAATATTTTGAATTGTCCAATCAGCAGGTAGTCTTCCTTCGTTCCAAATCATAATCTTATCATCATAAACACGAATTTGAATAGGCACACTACCCGGATATTCTTTATGCGTTACCGCATTTAAAAGAGCCTCACGCAAAGCATCTTTGGGGTATTCGTTGGTTTCGATACGAGAAAGCCCACGGTAACTGATTAACGCTTTTGTGTATTTTGTCAAAAGCAATTCCATTGCTTTTTCTACCTGCTCAAACAAGTTTCCGTGAATGGTATCTTGAAACACTATATCCATTTCAAGTATTCATCCTTCCAAATGGATTTGTATATGTTTTGAGTTTCAGGCATATATTTTGATTTGGTGCAAGATCAACTTAAAATGATAAATTTCTAAACTCTCTTAATAAGAACACTTTTTCACCCTCGTTAAAATCATAAAAATTACAATCATTGACCCCGGCAATCATTTCAAAAACCGGAAAACCATATTTTGGGGCGTGCCCGCCTCACGGCGGCCGGGCTGTATTGCACTAAGGCGAAATCGCCAAGTACAACGGAGCCGCACTTTACCGATAACTTCAGGCAAGTTACTTGCGCGTCTCCGCCCATACGGGTCACCATCCCTGCCCGAACTCACGTTCTTGTGATATAAAAATCAAGGTGAATGTTTATCGGGTATAAAAGTTTGGGTATTGGAAAACTCCGGAAACTAAACCCAAACCCCTAAACGCTAATCCCAAAACTCAAGTTTTTATGCTATAAAACGTAAGCGCACTGACGTTGTTTTTTATTATCGCAGCCGAAGACGAGGTCATATCGTTAGGTTTAAATTCCCAGTAATAATTTGTATTTGCCGTTTTTTTCGTTGTAAATGTATTTATGGATTCATTTTCTCCGATCGAATTATTGATATACATAACATTCCAACCTTCTTTTAAGTCCAAATCAAATTTTTCGATATATTCTTTATTTTCCTCTTCATTCAACCCCCGGGTTTCCCCTTTTACACGAACGTCCTTATCAACATAAATCCAATAAACGATACCGTCACCAGTCAAAGAAAACGCTCCTACTTCATTACCCTCTTTATTATACGCATTAATAATAACGCCATTCGTCCATTTGGCAGTTTTATCACTTACGGTATAGTCATCCGGAACATTTATAGAACGCAAGTGTACTGTAGGGGTAACAGGAAGTTCCAATACAAAACTATTATCCTGGTACGAAGTTTCTGCAAGAATATCGTAACCGGAATTAAAGCTAGGATCATAAGTTTCCCAATATAATTCCGCTTTTACGGTAGCAATCAACGACGAACTGTTATTTACATTAGTTGCTGTAATCACCGAAGGATCCTCTTCAATATTGTTCGAATTCCCGCCGGCACTATTTTCACCGGAGCAAGCAAATAAAAGGAATGCCAAGATGGAGAGCAAAATTTTCATGTGTTTCATATCATTATCCTTAGGTTCAAGATAAACTTAGAATGTAAAAGTACATAAAAATTACTCTCGTTTGGAAGTATCAGTTGTTAACAGGCATGATTAAAGTGTTTCTGCTAAATTACGGATTTTTTCAATGGTCGGTAACGGAGTTTCAACACCATATAAAAGTTCCGAAGAAGAATAACCTAAAAAATGAACATATCGAATAACCAAAGCGTAAATCTTTTTTACATAATGGACACTAACCGAACCACATATCCCAAAACATAAATGCTCATGATGAGCAATACGATTTCTGAATCTTCGTATTTTATCCAAATCGGCATAAATATCTTTTTGATTAAATCCGTGAGTCTTATTTGGAAATATTTGTAAAAGTGTTTTACCCGAATTTTTGTAACAATTTCGAGAAAACAGAAATGTCCAAACACCTAAACAAAGTGAAGCTACCGGTTTATCATGAGAATATTTATGCTTACAAATCAACTTATCTTTTTCGTTCAAAATAGTTTCTCGATATTCTACAAGAAATCCGCTCTTAGCCTGTGTAATTAACCAATTTTGATCATTTAAAATCGCTTTATAATGCTCATCAATAGCATTTCGCAGCACAACTTCCAATACACCCAACAAACCGTAAAATTTCTGACCCAGCTTGATATTATAACGATATAACACAAGCGCCTTGTTTTTATCACCATGACAAGCCGTCTTATACCGCCCTATTCTAGGCACAGATAATGCTTTTTCATACCCCTCGAATTTCATGCAATACCATTTTTTTGGAAAAACCGCTTGCAAATATAATAAATAAAATGTATTATTGTTCTTGTAATACCCTGTTGTCCCTGTCGGAAACGATACACTTCAGGGTTTTGTTTTTTAAATTAAAACCTTAATTTGATTAAATCCTAAATGATATTTGCTAGAAGATTAAGTAAAATAGCAACTAATCCGGTAACAACAATTGAAACAAGAGGATATTTTGATCAAAATACCTATCTTCAATACCACTTTCAGTTAAATGCGCACAATATCAATTCCTGTAATTTCAAATAAATCTGATTTCCATTTAATTAATTTTTGAAAATTAACTAAATGCCCTACGTATCCAAGTTTTATAAGCGTAATTTTAGTCTTCATATATTATATCTTTTTTGGGTTTAAAATAAACGTTCTATCCCCCCCCCAACCGCTCTTTATACCTCACCGCCGCTTCGGCAAGTTCGGTATCGGTAATGGTACCGCAGCCGTACACGCCGAATGGCGGGAGCCAGCGCATACCGGCGGCGTTCACGGTCATTTGCAACGGGCGGAGCATTTCATCGGCGCCAAAGCCGTTGAGATCCCCGGCGCGGAAAGTTTTTTCGGCGGCGCCGGCGGTAAAAGCCGCAAGAACCGATTTTCCTTTTAAGAAGTTTTCTTTTCCGTAAACGATGGCGCTGAGCACTTGATCTTGCCAATCCCGGAGTGCGGAAGGTACGCTGTACCAATAAAGCGGAAATTGCCACACAAT